>JAGWZT010000399.1 GCA_018971925.1 Lysobacteraceae bacterium
GTGTGCGACGGCACCGACACCGACAGCTTGATGACCTTGCGCACGCCGAGTTCGCCCAGTCGCTGCGCGGCGCGATCCACCGCGCCCGCGTGGCCCGCGATCACCAGTTGGCCCGGACTGTTGTAGTTGGCCGGTGTGACGATCTCGGCGCCCGACACCTCCTTGCAGACGTTGCGGATGACTTCGTCGTCCGCACCCAGCACGGCCGCCATCGAACCGACGCCGGCCGGCACCGCAGCCTGCATCAGGCGGCCGCGTTCGGCGACCAGCGCCGCGGCTTCCCGCAGCGGCAACGCACCCGCGCAAACCAGCGCCGAGTATTCGCCGAGGCTGTGGCCTGCGATTTGCGCAGGCATCGGGCCGCCCCGCGCGCGCCACACGTTCCAGACCGCGACACTCGCGGCCAGCAGCGCAGGCTGCGTGTACTCGGTCTTGCCGAGTTCCTCTTCCGGACCGTTCTGCGAGAGCGTCCAAAGATCGAGCCCGGCACCTTCCGACGCGTCGTCGAACGCCTTGCGGACGTCAGGGAATTCGGCGGCGAGTTCGGCCAGCATGCCGACCGATTGCGAACCCTGGCCCGGGAACACGAACGCCAGATCGGCGCGCGGGGGGGGCTGATTGATTGCGTTGTCAGTCATGTCGAGAGTCGTCTTGCACGCATTGCCATTACCAATGCTCGTGAATCCTGGGTCCGTGAAGAACCGTCGCGACTAAATCGGCAGGATCGCCGATGCGAACGCCGCAGGCGGCCCGCAGGGCGAGCCACATGGATGTGGCGAGTAGCGAAGGCAGATTGCGTGACGCCGGAGCGGAGGATGCGGAGCGTACACGCCAGTACGTGAGCAATCCGAGCACCGCCGGCGCGCAAGCTGCCGACCGCAGCAGGTTATTCACGGACCTTAATACCTCACCATCGCGGACGCCCACGTGAAACCGCCGCCGAAGGCTTCCAGCAACAGGTTCTGTCCGCGCTTCACGCGCCCGGAACGAACGGCGACATCCAGCGCCAGCGGCACCGAGCCCGACGAAGTGTTGGCATGCTTGTCGACGGTAACGATCACCTGCTCCATCGACATGTTGAGGCGCTTGGCGGTGGCTTCGATGATGCGCAGGTTGGCCTGGTGCGGAATCAACCAATCGAGTTCCTCCGCGCGCAAGTTGGCGGCACGGAGCGTTTCGTCCACCAGCGCGTCGAGCGTCTTCACCGCGACCTTGAACACCTCGCGTCCACGCATCTTGATGCGGACGCCATGGTTTTTCTCGTCCTTGAAGCCCACCGAAACACCAACCGGGTTGTACAGCAGGTCCTTGTAGCCGCCATCGGCGTGCAAACACGTGGCAAGTATGCCCGGCTCATCGGACGCTTCCAGCACCACCGCGCCCGCGCCATCGCCGAACAACACGCAGGTTTCGCGCTCGCTCCAGTCGACCATGCGGGTGAGCGTTTCGGCGCCCATCACCAGCGCGCGTTTCACCTGCCCGGTGCGCACGAAATTGTTGGCGACGCCCAGCGCGTACACGAAGCCGGAACACGCGGCGTTGACGTCGAACGCCATGCAGCCGTTCGCGCCCAGCCGGTTCTGGATCAGGCACGCCGTGGCGGGAAACACGATGTCGGGTGTGGTGGTTCCCAGGATCACCATGTCGAGATCGGAGGCCTTGACACCGGCATCCTGCAACGCCTGCTGCGCGGCGCGAAACGCGAGATCGCCCGTCGTTTCGCCATCGGCCGCAACGCGACGCTCACGAATGCCGGTGCGCGAGCGAATCCACTCGTCGCTGGTATCGACGATCTTCTCGAGATCGGCGTTGGTGACGACGCGGTCCGGCAGCGCGCTGCCGGTGGCGAGGATGCGGGCGTAGGTCAAAGTGCGATTCCCCAGGTGCTTGGCGCGCAAAAAAACACGGCGGCGCTTTCATGGCGCCGCGCGCGGGTTTGCAGCTTTGCCGCCAACGAGGTCAATCCTCGTCGACGACCGCCTGCTTGTCCTCGATCACCTTGCGGCCACGGTAATAGCCATCCTTGGTGATGTGGTGGCGACGATGAATCTCGCCCGACGTCGGGTCGGTGGCGAGCTGGACCTGGTCCAGCGCGTCGTGCGCGCGGCGCATGCCGCGGCGGGAGGGTGATGTGCGACTCTTTGCAACGGCCATGATGGCTCTCCTGACGAATGCTTCTGCTTCAGCGGTGTTTCCCGCGGTCTTCGAGCAATTGGCGCAGGTCCGCGAACGGATGCGTCACTGCTTCCCCGCCTTCCGCATCCTGCGGCGCCTGCCCGGGTGCACTCCAGCCGCCCTGCAGGATCTCGCTGCCGGGCTTGACGGGCACCAGCGGCAACGCCAACAACAATTCATCCTCGATCACCTTGCGCGGCTGCAGCGCTCCATGGTCCAGCAGCAACGGTTCGCACCGCTCCGGCAGTGCCGCCGCATCTTCTTCGCGCGCCAGCAATCCCAGCCGCGAATCGACCTCGACCGGCCATTCGAATGGCTGCAG
>JAGWZT010000400.1 GCA_018971925.1 Lysobacteraceae bacterium
GATGCGCTCACGCCGCACGACGCCGCGCTCGGCTGGGCTCTCGGCAGCTACCGTTTCACGAAGTACCACAAGCCGCACACCGATCCGGCGCGATTGCTGCTGCCGCGCAAGGTACTGGATGAAGTCGCGCCGACCATCGACGCCATCAGCCGCGTGCGCGACCTGATCAATACGACAGCGCAGGATCTCGGGCCCGCCGAAGTGTGCGCCGCGGTGCGTGAAGTCGCCGATCGCTTTGGCGCGAAATGCCGCGAGTGGAGCGGCGAGGGTTTGCTGAAGGCGGGCTTCCCCACCGTGCACGCAGTCGGCCGCGCCAGTGCGCGCGCGCCGCGCGTGATCGAGGTGCGCTGGGGTGATCCGAAAAACCCGCTGCTGGCGCTGGTCGGCAAGGGCGTGTGTTTCGACACCGGCGGGCTCGATCTCAAGACCCACGACGGCATGCGCTGGATGAAGAAGGACATGGGCGGCGCGGCGCACGCGCTGGCGCTGGCACAACTGGTGATGGCGTCGAACCTGCCCGTGCGGTTGCTGCTGGTGATCCCGACCGTGGACAACGCGGTGGGCGGCGATGCGATGCGGCCGGGCGACGTGATCCGCACCCGCGCCGGCATCACCGTGGAAGTGGACAACACCGACGCCGAGGGCCGCCTGATCCTGTGCGATGCGTTGGCGCTGGCGGTCGAGAGCAAGCCCGACCTGTTGATCGATTTCGCCACGCTGACAGGCGCCGCGCGCGTCGCGCTCGGTCCGGATCTGCCGGCCGTGTTCGCCAGCCGCGACGATGTCGCCGGCGAACTGCTCGCCGCGGCGGATGCGCAACACGATCCCGTGTGGCGGCTGCCGCTGTGGCAACCGTATCGCGCGATGCTGGTGTCGTCGATCGCCGATACCTGCAACACCGGTGCTTCGCGCCATGCCGGCGCGATCACGGCCGCGCTGTACCTGCAGCACTTCGTGCCGGCCAGCGTGCCGTGGCTGCACGTGGATGTGTACGCCTGGAACGACGGCGAGCGCCCCGGCCGTCCGCGTGGCGGCGACGCGCAATCGCTGCGCGCGTTCCACGCGTTCCTGCAGCGGCGCTACGCGCGCGGCTGAACCCCCACGCGCGTATGGATGTCGTGCTCGACGTGCGTGTCACGCTCGGGGTATACGTTCCGGTGGAACAGCAGCAGCACGTGCTTTTCGCGTTTCTCCAGCGTGCCGCGTGCGACCGGCCGATCCAGCAGGCGCTGGCGCAGCCCGCCGAGATCGCGCGAAAGATGCCAAACCCAATGCGAAAGATTCTTGCCGGGTGTCGCGGCGATCGTGCGCAACGCGTCATCGAGCACCCCGTCATCGGTGGACGTTCCGGACGTGAAAACCTCCTCGTCCTCCACGTGGATGCGCCCGCGCAACGCCAGTTCCATCACCAGCGCGCTGGAGAGGCCGTAGTCGAGGCCGATCGCCGCCTGCGGCAATACGGTGCCGCGTTCGTCGTCGAGGGCCGGCAGCAACAGGTCGGCGGCGAGCATGGGCGCAACTTCTCACGGTCGGAACCATCGACTCGGGTCGCACAAGACTGTTTACAATGCGCCAATGCGCATCGCCTCGTGGAACGTCAACTCGCTGAAGGTGCGGCTGCCGCACCTCGAACAGTGGTGCCGCGAAGCGCAGCCGGACGTGCTGGCGCTGCAGGAAACCAAAACCGAGGACGACAAGTTCCCGCGCGAAGCCATCGAAGCGCTCGGCTACCACGTCGCGTATTCCGGCCAGAAGACCTACAACGGCGTGGCGATCCTGTCGCGCGAACCGTTGCAGGATGTGGCGGCCGGCGTGGACGGATTCGAGGATCCGCATCGTCGCGTGCTCGCGGCAACGGTCGGCGGCGTGCGCATCATCGATCTCTACGTCGTGAACGGCCAGAGCGTCGGCAGCGAAAAGTACGAATGGAAGCTGAAGTGGCTGGCCGCCGTCACCGATCACCTGCGCGCGGAATTGCAACGCCACGGCAGGGTGATCGTGCTGGGCGATTTCAACATCGCGCCTGACGATCGCGACGTGCACGATCCGGAAGCATGGCGCGGACAGGTGCTGTGTTCCGAGCTCGAACGTGCGGCGCTCCGGGGCATTCTCGATCTCGGGCTCGTCGATTCGTTTCGTGCCTTCGTCGAAGATGCCGGGCATTTCAGCTGGTGGGATTACCGGCAGGCTGCGTTCCGCCGCAATCTCGGCTTGCGCATCGACCTGATCCTTGCCAGTGAGCCCCTGCGCGCGCACCTGCTGTCCGCGTCGATCGATCGCACCCCGCGCACCTGGGAGCGTCCATCCGATCATGCTCCAGTGGTTCTCGAACTTGACGCGGGTGGTCCTGCTTGACGCACTTCACCGCTGCTCCCTGGAGTGGCGGTCTCCTCCACGAACCCCGTCGAGCCGCCCCGCCACAGCGGCTCGACCGTTCCCTTGACTCAAGGGGGCCAAGACATGCGCGTGTTGTGCTTGCGAACTGGGCGGCGCGC
>JAGWZT010000401.1 GCA_018971925.1 Lysobacteraceae bacterium
ACGTGGACGCAGCCGCAGCCTCGTTCAGGGCTATCGAAGACTACGCCGCCGCGGCCAAGGACGACTTCACCGCCGCCAACGCGCAACTGGTGCTGGGGCAGATCGCGATGGGACGCAAGTCGTGGGGCAACGCGCGCATCGCGTTGCGCAAATCACTCTCGGGCTGGATCGCGCAACAGGAAAAACCCGGTGAAGCCACCGTGCAGGCGCTGCTCGCGTTGTGCGATGCGGCGCTCGGCGACGCCACCGCGCGCGACACGGCGCATGCGCGCGCACGCGAGTTGCGTACCGCCATCAACCAGCGGCAGGAAGCGTTCCCGCTCGACATCGCGCTGGCGGAACTTGCCGGGATCGGCGGCAATCCTGACCAGGCCATGGCGTCGCTGCGCGCGCTCGCGGACGAAGCGGGCAAGCGCCGCTGGATCGGCTACGCGTTCGAGGCTCGCCTTGCGCAGGTTCGCGTGCTGGAGCGCGGCGGCAATGACGCCACTGCAAAAACGATGCGCGCTGCGCTCGACACCGACGCGCACAAGGCCGGTTTCGGCTGGGTCGGCCAGCGCGTGGCGATGCTGCACTGATCACAGGCGCACCGCTCACACCTGCAGGCGATCGCCTTCGCGCGCCACCAGCTTGTACAGCGCCGGCATCAGGAAGATGCCGATCGCGAGCCGCGAGATCATGCCGGCCACGATCACCAGCGCGAACGGGCGCTGCGAATCGGTGCCGACGCCGTGCGCGATCGCGGCGGGCAGCAATCCCAATGCCGCCACCAGCGCGGTCATCAGGATCGGGCGCAAGCGCAGCAGGGCGGCCTCGTGCGCGGCGCGCAGCCTGTCCATGCCGGCGAGGCGCAGTTCGTTGGCGCAGGAGATGTACACCACGCCGGTCAGCACCGACACGCCGAACAGCACGATGAAGCCGATGCCGGACGACACCGAGAACGGGGTGCCGGTCACCCACATCGCGAACACCGCGCCGACCGGCGCCGACAGCAGCACGCCTGCCACCGTGATCAGCGGGAACTTGAAGTTGCCGTACAGCACGAACAGCAGTCCGAAGATCACGACGACGGTAAGCGGCAGGATCACCCGCATCTGCGCGCGCGACGCGGTGTATTCCTTGTATTCGCCGCCCCATTCAAGGCGGTAACCCTGCGGCAGCTTCACGTTCTTCGCGACCTGCGCGATCGCGTCATCCACAGCGCCGGCCAGGTCACGCCCCGTCACCGAGAACTGCACGCCGATGTAACGCGAACCGTTCTCGCGATAAATGAAGGACGCGCCGTTCTCGACCTCGATGCTGGCAAGCTCTTTCAACGGGATCTGCTGGCCGCCGGGCGTCGCCACCGGGATGTCGCCGATCTCGATGGGGTTGTCGCGGAAGCGCTGTTGCAGGCGCACGACCAGGTCGAACTGCTTGTCGCCCTGCACCACCTGCGTCGCCACGCCGCCGCCGATCGCGGCGTTGATGAGATTGTTGATGTCGTCGACGTTCAGGCCGTAACGCGCGATCTTCGCGCGGTCGATGTCGATGGCGAGGTTGGGCTGGCCGAGTTCGTGGACCAGCGTGATGTCGGTGATGCCGCGCACCTTCTCCATCACCGCCTTGATCGCCTTGCCTTCCTTCTGCAGCACCTGCAGGCTCGGCCCGTACAGCTTCACCGCCAGCGCGCTCTTCAGGCCCGTTTCGGCCTCGTCCACCGCATCCTCGGCGGGCTGGGTGAAGTTGAACTGGATGCCGGGAAACCGTTCGAGCTTCTTGTCGATGGCCGCGATCAATGCCTGCTTGTCGCGGTACCGGCCGCTCCATTGCGAATACGGCTTGAGCCCCACGAAGAACTCGTCGTTGAAGAAGCCCGTGGAATCGGTGCCGTCGTCGGGGCGTCCCAGTTCCGACGTCACCGTGGTGACGACCGGAAACGACATCAGCACCTTGCGGATCTCGGGCGAGATCTCCGACGCCTTCTCGAACGAGATCGTGTACGGCATCGTCGCGCGCACCCACAGCGCGCCTTCGTCGAGGTTCGGCATGAACTCGGCGCCAATGCCCTGCATCATCAGGAAGGTGAGCGCCAGCAGCACGGCCGAGGCAGCGGTGACCCGCCACGGCATGCGTTGCGCGCGTTCCAGCCAGCGCACGTACCACGCCTTGAATTTCTCGTAGATCGCGTTGCGGCGCTCGCGCACGCCCTTGCGCATGAAGATGCCGCACAGCACCGGCAGCAGCGTCAGCGTGACGAGAAGCGAGCCGATCAGCGCGAAGATCATGGTGTCGGCCATCGGCTTGAACAGCGTGCCGGACGGCCCGGTGAGGAAGTAGATCGGCAGGAAGCTGGCCACGATCACCGCGACCGCGTACACCAGCGGACGGTCGATTTCCGCGGCCGCCGAAAGGATCACCTGCTTGATGTCGTACTCGGTGCCGCTCCGCGCCGCGAGTTCCCGGAAGATGTTCTCGACCATGAAGATCGCGCCATCCACCAGGATGCCGAA
>JAGWZT010000402.1 GCA_018971925.1 Lysobacteraceae bacterium
CTTCCAGAGGGAAACATCGAGGATCGACGGGCAGCGCACCTCGTCGTAGCCCGAGTCGCGATAAACCTTGCGAATGTATTGCTCGACCTGCTGCCACAGCGTCCAACCCTTGGGATGCCAGAACGCCATGCCGGGCGCTTCTTCCTGCATGTGGAACAGGTCGAGCTGCTTGCCGAGTTTGCGGTGGTCACGCTTCTCGGCTTCCTCGATACGCGTGAGGTAGGCTTTCAGATCCTTGTCGTTGAGCCAGGCCGTGCCGTAGATGCGCGACAGCATCGCGTTGTCGGAATCGCCGCGCCAATAGGCGCCAGCGGTCTTCATCAGCTTGAACGATTTCAGCCGTCCGGTATCCGGCACGTGCGGACCGCGGCACAAGTCGGTGAACTCGCCTTGCGAATACAGCGACAGCTCTTCATTGGCCGGGATCGATTCGATGATCTCGGCCTTGTAATCCTCGCCGATGCCGCGGAAAAACCTCACGGCGTCGTCGCGCGATTTCACGCTGCGAGACAACGGCAACGATTCCTTGGCGATCTTGTGCATCTCGGCTTCGATCGCGGGCAGGTCCTCCGGCTTGAATGGTTCATCCTTCGGCGCGAAGTCGTAATAGAAGCCGTCCTCGATCACCGGCCCGATCGTCACCTGGGTGCCGGGGTACAGCCGCTGCACCGCCTGTGCGAGGAGGTGCGCGGCGGAGTGGCGGATGACCTCCAGCGCCTCGGGCGACTTTTCGGTGACGATTTCGACGCGCGCGTCGTGGTCGACCGTGCGCGAAAGATCCACCAGCTTGCCGTCGACCTTGCCGGCCAGCGCGGCCTTGGCAAGGCCCGCACCGATGGACGCGGCGACGTCGTGCACGCTGGGCGGATTGTCGAACGACTTCGTACTGTTGTCTGGAAGAGTGATCGTAATCATGGGCGAAGAGCCGGGAATCGGGACCGGGGACCGGGGGACCGGAAAGCGCAACAACCTTGTCGTCATTCCGGGGTCGCCGCGGCTTCATCGCGGCGGAACCCGGAACCCAGTGCCTCTTGACTCAAAAGCAAAGTCACTGGACCGCGGCCTGCGCCGGGGTGACGAAGAATGGGATCAAATCACGGGCATAAAAAAAGACGCGCGAAGCGTCCTTGCGGAGCCACGCGCCGATCGGATCAGGAGACCGTAGTTTCCATGTCGCACACTCGGCCGGCGCTCGCGGGCCACCTTCGTGGGTACGTTGCAAAGTTAATGCAGGCCCCGCGCCGCGTCAACGCGCCGCGCTCGATCCGCGGGGCAAACACCTTGGTGCCCCGCGGACCGGCGGCTATTTCGCAGGACCCTTCGCGCGCTCGGCCTTCACCTGATCCGCAGTGATCGGCTTGCCCTGATTGCCCCACGACGTGCGTTCGTGGTTGATGATGTCGGCGATGTCGGCATCGTTCAGCGCCGAACCGAACGGCGGCATTGCGCTCGGATAGGTGACGCCATTGACCGCCTCGCCCTGGAGGCCGTGCAGCACGACCTGGATCTGCTTGGCCGGATCGGGGTTCAGCACAGCCGGATTGTCCTTCAGCGGCGGGAAAGCGCCCGGCAGTCCGGTGCCACCGGCCTGGTGGCATGCCGCACAGGTACTGGCATACAGCGAAGCGCCATGGGCCGGATCGAACTTGTACGGTCCGGCCGGGGCAGCGGAGGTGTTGGGCGCCGCGCCGGTCGCCGGTGCCGCGACGGCCGCCACCACCGGAGCCGCCGAGGCCGTAATCGGCGGCTTTTCCGCGGCAACTGCCGCGGCATCGCCGACCTGCAGCACGCCCTGTGCCCCGATGATGGCGTGGGCCATGTCGTGATCCACGAACACATAGTTGCCGGGTTGGTCCAGGGTGATGTCGAAAATCGCGCCCGCACCGGGTCCGACGCTGTACGTCGACACGCCGCTCACGGCATCCGCCACATCGCCCCCGGGATAAACCTTGTCGAAGATTCCGCCTATGACGTGGAACGACGACCACAAATCGGGACCGGCATTGACGAAGTAGATGCGCACGAGTTTGCCGGGCGCAGCCGTCAGCGGATGGTCCTTGTACTGGAAGGCGACGCCGTTGAACACCACTTCATCGGGCCGCTCATCCTTCATTTTCTGGAAATCCGGCCCCATCAGCTTCCCGGAGATTTGCTGCGTGTACCACTCACTTTGCACGATCACATAGCTTTCCGCGGCCGGTGGCAGCGGCGTCGCCGGGTCGACGATGATCGCGCCGTACATGCCGTTGCCGATGTGCAGCAGCACGGGTGGCGTGCCGCAGTGGTAAAGGAAGGCGCCGGGCACCTTGGCGACGAACGAATAAATCAGCTTCTCGCCGGGCTTGACCTCCGCGTAATGCAGGTTGGGCGGTGTGATCGCGGAGTGGAAATCCAGCGAATGCTCCATCGTGCCCTTGTTGGTGTAGGTCACGTTGACGGTCTGTCCCTGGCGGACATGGATCACCGGCCCCGGCACGCTGTCGCCGA
>JAGWZT010000403.1 GCA_018971925.1 Lysobacteraceae bacterium
ATGCTTTGGTGAAGAAGATCAGCGCGAGGAGCAGCGGCGCGAGAACGACGGCGGTGATGACGCGCTGCTTCAGCATGGGCAGGGCTCAACTTGCACGCGCAGCAGACAGCGGGGCACAGCCGAAACGTCGTTCGCGGCGCGCGTAGTCGTCGAGGGCACGGTCGAGCTCGGCATCATCCACGTCGGGCCACAGGGTGTCGGTGAAGTACAGTTCGGTGTACGCGAGCTGCCAGAGCAGGAAATTGCTGATGCGACGCTCGCCCCCGGTGCGGATGAAGAGATCCGGTGGGGGCAGGTCGGCCAGGCAAAAATACGGCGCAAGGGTATGTTCGTCGATCGCAGCGGGGTCGAACTCGCCTCGTGCCACCGCTTCCGCGGCACGGCGCGCGGCTTGCACCGTATCCCATCGGCCGCCGTAATTGACGCAGATGTTGAGGATCAGCCGCGAATTGCCGGCGGTGCGAATTGCCGCATTCTGCATGCGGGTGCGCAATGCATCCGAGAACGCCGACAGTTGGCCCACGAAGTGCACGCGTACTTCATTTTTGTGCAGTTCGTCGATTTCCCTGTCGAGCGCTTTCAGGAACAAATCCATCAGCGCGCCGACCTCGGTCTGCGGACGCTTCCAGTTTTCCGAAGAGAAGGCGAACAGTGTCAGCACGCCGACGCCGTTGCGCAGGCACCAGCCCACGGTGGCGCGCACCGATTTCTGTCCAGCGCGATGGCCGAAGCTGCGCGGTTGCCCGCGGCGGCGGGCCCAGCGCCCGTTGCCGTCCATGACGATCGCGATGTGGCGCGGCACCACCGTGCGGGCAGGGCGGGTGACCGCGGCACCGGTCCCTTCGGCCGGCGCGCGCGCAGCCACCACGGCCGCCTGCACGGCGTTGGCCGTGCCGGCGCCTTTTGCGTGCGGCATGTCGGGGGTGCGGACTCGCATGGGTGCGCTGATCAGATCGCCAGCAGTTCCTGTTCCTTGGCCTGCACGGCCGCATCGACTTCCTTGATGAACCGGTCGGTCAGCTTCTGCATCTCGTCCTGCGCGCGACGATCCTCGTCTTCGCTGATCTGCTTGTCCTTCAGCAGGTTCTTGATCTGCTGCAACCCGTCGCGGCGAATGTTGCGAACCGCCACCTTGGCGTTCTCGCCCGCATGCCCCACGTGTTTGGCCAGTTCCTTGCGGCGTTCTTCGGTGAGCGGCGGCATGTTCAGGCGGATGGTGGTGCCTGCTGTGGTCGGGGTGATGCCGAGGTCGGATGCCATGATGGCCTTCTCGACCGCGGCGACCATCTGCTTTTCATAAGGCGTGATGGTCAACGAGCGCGAATCGGAAACGGCGACCGAGGCGACCTGGTTGATCGGCACGTCGGAGCCGTAATAGTTCACCTTGATGTTCTCCACCAGCGCGGTGCTGGCGCGGCCGGTGCGCAGGTGCGACAACTCGTGGCGCAGCGCCTCGATGCTCTTGCCCATGCGATCCTGGGCATCGTTCTTGATGTCGGTCGTACTCATCGCCGGGTCCCGTCAAGTCAATGGAAACGGCCGATTATAAACGCGCGCTGCCATTCCCCACGCGCATTCGACGCACGCGAGCATAGCAGTCCCGGGTTTGAAGCAAACGGACCGGGCTGCGTGATGGGCCAGCAATCCGTTGCGCCGGAACCGGCGCCTGCCACTGCATTGCCTGGCGACCGGGTCAGCCCGGTCCGCCGACCAGCGTGCCGATGGATTCGCCCTTGAGGATGCGCATCAAGTTGCCGGGGCGGGTCATGTCGTAGATGCGCAGCGGCAGGCCGTGGTCGCGGCACAGCGCGATCGCGGCGGTGTCCATCACCTTCAAATTGCGCGCGATCACTTCTTCGTAGCTGACGTGCTCGAAACGCCTGGCGTCCTTTTTCTTCTTGGGATCGGCGCTGTACACACCATCGACCTTGGTGGCTTTCAGCAACAGGTTGGCGTTGACCTCGATCGCGCGCAGTGCCGCGGCGGAATCGGTGGTGAAGAACGGGTTGCCGGTGCCGCCCGCGAACAGCACGATGCGGCCTTTTTCCAGATGCCGGATCGCGCGGCGCCGGATGAAATCTTCGCACACGTCGTGGATCTGGATCGCGCTCATCACCCGCGCGAAGCCGCCGCGTTTTTCCACCGCGTCCTGCATCGCCAACGCGTTCATCACCGTGGCCAGCATGCCCATATGGTCGCCGGTGACGCGGTCCATGCCTGCCTCGGCAAGGCCCGCACCGCGGAAGATGTTGCCGCCACCGATCACCACGCCCACTTCGACGCCGAGCCTGCGCGCCTCGAGGATTTCATCGGCGATCCGGCCGATCACTTCCGGGTCGATGCCGTAATCGGTAGAGCCCATCAGCGCCTCGCCGGACAGTTTCAACAGGATGCGCCGGTAGATCGGCGTCGGCGTCGGCTTGGCGGGCATGCAGGGCTCCGTGGGTGGGCAAACGCGACGATTGTAGCGAAGCG
>JAGWZT010000404.1 GCA_018971925.1 Lysobacteraceae bacterium
GAGGCGTGAGCTGGCTTCCCGTTTACGGGTAATGCTCGTCCAGCACGATTGCACCGGTATCGTCGCGCTCGACGCGCGTAATGCCCGGGCACTCCGCCTCAAGTTCACGCAGCTTCGCATCCTGCTCCGACAACTGGCCGCGCTGCACACGAACCTCGTCCGCCAGGCGCTGGTTTTCGCATTGCATCGCACGGGTTTGCAACGCCAAGGCCAGCGTGACCTGCAGTTCGGCGTCGTCCCAGGGTTTCGCCACAAATCGGAAAACCCCGATGTCGTTGATCGCGGCAATGGCCGACGGAAGGTCGCCATGACCGCTGATCATTATGCGGACAGCATCGGGTTGCAGCTCCCTCGCCTGGCGCAAGAAGTCCAGCCCGTCGACACCGGGCATGCGCAGGTCCGAAACGACCGCATCGTACGCCACGTCGCGCAGGCTCTCCAGCGCGTTTTCCGGGTTGTCGAAGCCATGCACGCGGCAACGGGAGTTCAGCAAGTCTGAGGGAATCCGATCGATCGCACGCCGCATTGCATTGATGATGGCAGGTTGGTCGTCCAGCACGAGGATGTTGTACATGACGGTGGCCTCAGGCAGCAGAAGCGATCGTGGCAAGCGGCTGCTTCACGGGGAGGGTTATCTGGAACAGCGAGCCCTTCGCCACCGCCGAGCGCACCGCGATGTCGCCACCGTGCTTTTTGACGATGCCGAAGGTAATGGACAACCCGAGGCCGGTGCCGCTACCGACGCCCTTGGTGGTGAAGAAAGGTTCGAAAATGTGGCCGAGGACGTGCTCGTCGATCCCGCACCCGTTGTCGCTGATATCAACTTGCACTCGATTTGCGTCGAGCCTGCGGGTGGTGATTTCGATGCGTCCGTCCGCCCCCACCGCCTGTGTGGCGTTGACGAGTATGTTCATGAAGACTTGGCTCAATTCGGTCGGATTGCACTCGACCAGCGGCAGCGCATCGAAGTGGGTGGCGAAGCTGAGATGTTTGCCGGACAGGCTTCGCACCAGGTCGAGGGCCGTGGTGAGCGCGCGATGCACGTCGAACAGCTGAAAGGCTTCGGTTGCGTCACTACGCGAGAAATCGCGCAAGTTCTGCACGATCTTGCGGATCCGGTCCACGCCTTCGCGGGATTCTTCCAGCAGCGCCGGTAGATCCTCGACGATCATGGCAAAGTCGACAGCTTGCTTGCGCGTCTCCATGGCGTGCACACGTTCCTCGGCAGTCATGCGCGTGTCTCGCAGCAGGTCATCGCCCAACTCCAACAACCCGAACAGCTTGTTGAGGTAATCGCGAAACGCGCCCATGTTGGACTGCACGTAACAGATCGGGTTGTTGATCTCGTGGGCCATTCCCGCTGCGAGCTGTCCGACCGTCGCCAGTTTGTCGGCTTGAAATATCCTGTGCTGCTCCGAGGACAAGGCGCCCGTCGTTCCGGCCGACGTCGGACGAAGACTGAGCTGGCTTGGGTCACTGGTGCGCGCCGGGCGAATGGTCACGCTGAGCAAACTCGTATTGCCGCAAGTGCGCCACTGGCGCACGACACAAAGCGGCAGTCCGTCCATGCCGTAGCAGTTCAGGCAGTCCTCGCAGCCTTCACTTGGCGGATCCGGATTTGAACTCAGCCATGGCGGATTGGCAACCAGCTTCGCCAGGCCAAGGTCTGGATCATCATGGATGACCGTAGCCAAGCCGCGAGCGGGGGCATTGGCGTAATACAGCGACCCGTCGTCACGCAGCAATGCCACGGAAAACGGCAACGTTTCCAGGACGGCAATCGTCTCTGGCACGACGTCATTGGAGACCATTGCGTCCATTGCGCACAAATCGCCGCAGTCGTCCACCTTGCGTGGGCTAGGTGGCAGCGTAAGCGGTCGAATGCAAACTGGCGCGGCAGCTTTGCGATTTGTTGCAATTCACTCGGCGACGCGTGAAAGCCATCACATAAAGGAATTCAGAACCGGTGGTCGAGTGCCCGATCACCGAGCCGAAAGGAGGGCAACGCAGAATATTAAGGTGCCTCTGTGCCTCGGGTGGCCGATCCGCACCAGCCATGATCGACGAGCCGACAGAGATTGGTAAGACTGCACCAACGCATCAAGAGCACCGGCGCTCCTAACGCCGACTGACGCAGTGCGACCCTAACCGGCCGATGGTGAGTGTCCGCTCACGAGAAACGTGATTGCAACCGCCTACGTCAAAGCCCCCGCAAACTTGTCGCGGTGAAGCGCCAGGACAGTAGCCGATGGGAGCGCCTTGTTGCGCAACCGTGCCTCATGCGAAATAGCAAGAATCACTTGTACGCAATCGCCGCGCTCGTCGGTCCGGCAAGCTTGATGAACTCGAAATTCCTGAAGCCTGCCTCGGTGCACCAGGTGCGGAAGTCTTTCGCCGTGTAGTCGAAGGCGTCACCGAATTCGATGAGCATGTTCAGCGACATCAGGAGTCCGAACGCGTTTTCACGACGCGC
>JAGWZT010000405.1 GCA_018971925.1 Lysobacteraceae bacterium
TGTCTGGAGCGGACGCGTCCGCAGCCGCGGATTTGCGGAGTTCGGCCTGCTGGCCGAGTTGCGTCAGCGCGGCTTGCCGGTACCGGTCCCGATTGCGGCGCGCTACGCGCGGCGCGGGGTGTATTACACCGCGGACCTGATCACCCGGACGATCGAGAACGCACGCACGCTGGCGGGAATCATCGCCGCGCGCCGGTTCGACTCTGCGCTCGCCGCGCAGGTGGGCGCGCTGGTGGCGCGCTTCCATGCAGCCGGGGTGGATCACGCCGACTTGAACGCGCACAATATTCTGGCTGCGGATGAAAGGTTGTGGCTGATCGATTTCGACCGCGGCGAAATCCGCGGCACCGGTACGGCCTGGAAGCTGGCCAACCTTGCGCGGCTCAAGCGCTCCTTGTTGAAGGTGGGTGCGTGCGATCAAGACGAGGCGATGCTGGATCGCGAGATCTGGGCGCCCCTGATGCGCGGTTACGAACGCGCCTCGAAGTGAGAGTGATGAAGAAAGCGGTGGCCAGGAAACGTAGCGAAAAGGCGGTTGGCGAAGCGCCCGGCACGGACGTCTGGTCGTTGCACGTGCTGGGCGCGGGCGCGGCCAGTGCGATCGACTTGGGCGCGTCGGGCGCGGTGCTGGAACGCGACGGCAGGCCGCTGCTGCTAATCGATTGCGGGCCGGGCACGCTGGAACACTATTTGCGCAGTTATGGCGCGTTGCCGCCCGCGGTGTTCATCACCCATGGACACATGGACCACGTGGCTGGACTGGAACGCCTGTTCCACTCTGCATGGTTCGATCGGGCGCGCCGCGGCGGTGTCAAACTGTTTCTGCACGCCAACCTGGTGCCGATCCTGCAGGCGCGCCTGGCCGACTACCCAGGCGCCATCGCCGAAGGTGGCGCGAATTTCTGGGAAGGGTTCCGGCTGGTCGCGCTGTCGCGCGGTTTCTGGCTGGAGGGTTGCTGGTTTGACGTTTTCGCGACGCGGCATCATCTGCCGGGGACGTCTTTCGGCGTCGCGTTGCGCGGTTGTTTTGCGTGGACCGGCGACACGCGCCCGATTCCGGAGGTGCTGTCCTCGCTGGCCGACGAACACATGCTGATCGCCCACGATTGCGCGCTCGCAGGAAATCCCTCGCACACCGGTGTCGATGATATCGAGCGCGAATACCCGCAGGCTCTGCGCGACCAGTTGCTGCTGTACCACTACAACAGTTTGGCGGAAGCCGAAGCATTGCGTGCGCGTGGCTTCCGCGTGGCAGCGCCCGATGGACGCTACCCGCTGCATGCGCCGTACCCCGCGCGTGCCGAGGCGGGCTGATGCGGCCGCAGGCCCCCATCGCGTTGCAGGCCGCGCCGGCGCCGCCGGATGCGCTGGGGCGCACGCTTGCGGATTTGCGGATTTCGGTGATCGACCGCTGCAATTTCCGCTGCCCATACTGCATGCCGGAGGAGACATACCCCGCCGATCACGCGTTCCTGCGCGCGCGTGAACGGCTGGACTTCGATGAAATCGAGCGCATCGCGCGGGTATTTGTCGCACTGGGTGTACGCAAGTTGCGCCTGACCGGCGGCGAACCGCTGTTGCGCCGCGACCTGCCGCAACTGGTCGCGCGCCTTGCGGCGATCGAAGGCGTCGAAGATCTCGCGCTCACCACCAATGGCGTGTTGCTGCAGAAGTTCGCCACACCGCTGCGCGACGCGGGTTTGCAGCGTCTTACCGTCAGCATGGACAGTGCCGATCCTGAAATCTTTCGCGGGATGTCGGGTGGGCGTGGTGACCTCGCGCAGGTTGAAGCCGGGATCACGGCGGCGGAGCAGGCGGGCTTCGCGCCGATCAAGATCAATTGCGTGGTGATGCGTGGCGTGAACGACGGTGGCGTGCTGGACCTGGTCGCGCGCTTCCGCGGCACGGGTCACGTCGTGCGTTTCATCGAATACATGGATGTGGGCACCGTCAACGGCTGGCGCAGCGACCGCGTCGTGCCAGGCGCGGAACTGGCCGCGCGCATCGATGCGTGTTGGCCGCTGGAAGCCCTGCCGCGCAATGCCGGTTCAACCTCACGGCGCTGGCGGTTTCGCGATGGTTCGGGCGAGGTGGGTTTCATCAACTCGGTGACCGAACCCTTCTGCGGGGGCTGCACGCGCGCGCGGCTGGCGGCCGACGGCAAGCTGTACACCTGCCTGTTCGCACGTGCCGGACATGACCTGCGCGCGTTGTTGCGTGCGGGCGAATCCGACGCGGCGTTGCGGGCAACCGTCGCCGGCATCTGGAGCCACCGTGGCGATCGCTACAGCGAACGGCGCGCCGAACTGCGTGCGGCCGGCGTGCTGGAACACGTGGAGATGTATCGGATAGGTGGGTGAGGGCGCGCGTTTGGCCGATGCCAGTGGCATCGGCTGCGCGTCCGAACGCACGAGGCAGGATGCCGAGGGCCGGGTTGCTTGGCGAGCGCCGGACGCGCGAGCCT
>JAGWZT010000406.1 GCA_018971925.1 Lysobacteraceae bacterium
CCGATGCTGCGCGCGTCCGGCATCGAGTGGGACCTGCGCAAGAAGCAGCCGTACGCGAAGTACGCCGAAGTCGATTTCGACATCCCGGTCGGCACGCATGGCGATTGCTACGACCGTTACCTGGTGCGCATGGCCGAGATGCGCCAGTCGGCGTTGATCATCCGCCAGTGCGTGGATTGGCTGAAGAAGAATCCCGGCCCGGTGATGATCGAGAACTACAAGGTCGCGCCGCCCAAGCGCGAGGACATGAAGGAGTCGATGGAAGCGTTGATCCATTGGTTCAAGCTGTTCACCGAGGGCTACAGCGTGCCGGCCGGCGAAACCTACGCCGCGGTCGAGGCACCCAAGGGCGAGTTCGGCTGCTACATGGTTTCCGACGGCGCCAACAAACCGTTCCGCGTGCACCTGCGCGCGCCCGGCTTCGCGCACCTGTCGTCGATCAACGAGATCACCGCCGGGCACATGCTGCCGGACGTGGTGGCGATGATCGGCACCTACGACCTGGTGTTCGGGGAGGTCGATCGATGAAAGTCACCGACAATTTCGACAAGGTGAAGGATGTCGACCCGATGGCGGTGCTGACCGCGGAAACGCGCGCGCACATCGACCACTGGGCCGCGAAGTTTCCTCCGGACCGCAGGCGCTCGGCGCTGATCCAGGGCTTGATGGCCGCGCAGGAACAGAATGGCAGTTACCTCACCGACGAACTGATCGCGGCAACGGCGAAGTATCTCGGCCTGCCGCCGTTGTATGCCTATGAAGTGGCGACGTTCTACTCGATGTTCGAAACCCGACCGGTCGGGCGACACAACGTTGCGGTCTGCACGAACATTTCGTGCTGGCTCAATGGTGCCGACGGCATCGTGCAGCATTGCGAAAAAAAGCTGGGCGTGAAGCTGGGCGAGAGCACCACCGACGGGCGCATCTACCTCAAGAAGGAAGAGGAGTGCCTCGCGGCGTGCTGCGGCGCGCCGATGATGGTGGTCGATGGCCACTACCACGAAAAGCTGACGCCTGAAAAGGTCGATGAAATCCTCGATGGCTTGAAATGACGATGTAGGAGGGCCGGAAGGCCCGAGCCAGGTTGTCGCGGCGCGTGAGAAATGCGGTCGCGGCTTCCGCCGCTCCTACCAGAAGTGAATGAACATGGCATACGGTCCCGAACCCGCTGAACACCAGGTCGTCTACACCACGCTGCATTTCGATACGCCGTGGTCGATCGACAGCTACCGCCAGACGGGCGGCTGGCAGGCGTGGGAGAAAATCCTGGCCGAGAAGACCGATCCGGCCGCGATCGTGGACGAGCTGAAGAAGAGTTCGCTGCGTGGACGCGGCGGCGCGGGCTTCCCGACCGGCATGAAGTGGTCGTTCATGCCGCGCAACGCGCCGGGCCAGAAGTACATCCTGTGCAACTCGGACGAATCCGAGCCCGGCACCTGCAAGGACCGCGACATCCTGCGCTTCAATCCGCACGCGGTGCTGGAAGGCATGGCGATTGCCTGCTATGCGACGGGCTCCACGGTCGCCTACAACTATCTGCGTGGCGAGTTCCACCACGAACCGTTCGAGCACATCGAGCAGGCGCTGCACGAGGCGGAAGCCGCCGGTTTGCTCGGCGAGAACATCCGCGGCACCGGAATCGACGTCACGATCCACAACGCACTCGGTGCCGGCGCCTACATCTGCGGCGAGGAAACCGCGCTGATGGAATCGCTGGAAGGCAAGAAGGGCTGGCCGCGCTACAAGCCGCCGTTCCCCGCCAACTTCGGTTTGTACGGCCGGCCCAGCACCATCAACAACACCGAAACCTACGCGTCGGTGCCGGCGATCCTGCGCAAGGGCGCTGATTGGTTCCTCAATATCGGAAAACCCAACAACGGCGGCCCGAAAATATTTTCGGTGTCGGGCCACGTCAACAAGCCTGGCAACTATGAAATCCGCCTCGGCACGCCGTTCGCAGACCTGCTGGCTCTCGCCGGCGGCGTGCGCAATGGCCACAAGTTGAAGGCGGTCATCCCCGGCGGCTCTTCGATGAAGATCCTGAAGGCCGACAAGATGATGGAATGCACCATGGACTACGACTCGATCCGCAACGCGGGTTCGGGCCTCGGTTCCGGCGCGGTGATCGTGATGGACGAGACCACGTGCATGGTGCGCGCCTGCGAGCGCATCTCGCGGTTCTACCACATGGAATCGTGCGGCCAGTGCACACCGTGCCGCGAAGGCACCGGCTGGATGTGGCGCGTGATGGAGCGTTTGCGCAAGGGCGATGCCGATGTGCAGGAAATCGACATGCTCTGGAACGTCACCAAGCAGGTTGAAGGTCACACGATCTGCGCGCTGGGTGACGCGGCGGCTTGGCCGATCCAGGGCCTGATCCGTCATTTCCGCCCCGAAATTGAGCGTCGCATTGCCGAACATGGCGGTGCGCTGCGGGAGGCCGCTGAGTAATGCCTA
>JAGWZT010000407.1 GCA_018971925.1 Lysobacteraceae bacterium
GAAGAGTCCCGGACGGCATTGGTCGAAGACGCGCATGCCGGCTACCGGCCCGTGCTCGCCGCCACGGATGCGGCGAACGCACTGGCTGCCGCGCACGGCTTCCGCGTGCTGACGTCACTGCGGCGCGGACCCTCGGGTTGCAGCGCGCTGAACCGCGCCATCGAGGCGCGCCTGAAACGCGCGAGCGGCGTGTACGCCGACGCCGAGTGGTGGCGTGGGCGGCTGGTGATGGTCACCGCCAATCGCGAGGAACTTGGATTGTTCAACGGCGACGTCGGTGTCGCGTGGCCGGACGCCGACAAGGGCATGAAGGTCTGGTTCGAAGGCGACGACGGCCCACGCGCGTTCGCGCCTGCCGCGCTGCCACCGCACGAAGGTGCGTTCGCGCTGACGGTACACAAGGCCCAAGGGTCCGAGTTCGAACGCGTCGCGCTGGTGACGGGCCCCGATTCCGCAGTGCTGACGCGAGAGCTGCTCTACACCGGCGTGACCCGCGCACGCTCCGACGTCGCGCTTTACACCAGCCCCGAAACGTTGCGCGCCGGCATCGAACGGCGCACCCTGCGCATGACCGGCCTGGCCGATCGCCTGCGCGAAGCCGCGGGCACTTGAGCGGCGCGGCGCGGTCCCAATCTCATGCCCATGCACACCTTCCATCCAGCTGTCAGCGCCTGGTTCGAGCATACCTTCGCGCGGCCGACCGAAGCGCAGCGCGCGGCCTGGCCCGCAATCCGGCGTGGCGAGAACGTGCTGATCGCGGCGCCGACCGGATCGGGCAAGACGTTGGCCGCGTTCCTGGCCGCGATCGATGAACTGGTGCAACAAGGCGTGGCGGGAACGCTCGCCGATGAAACTTCCGTCGTGTACGTGTCGCCGCTGAAGGCGCTGTCCAACGACGTGCGCATCAACCTCGAAGTGCCGATCGAAGGCATCCGCGCGCAATTGGAGCGCATGGAGTTGCCGGACTTCGAAATCCGCACCGCGGTGCGCACCGGCGACACGCCGCAGGCCGAACGCAACGCGATGCGCAAGCGGCCGCCGCACATCGTGGTGACCACGCCGGAATCGCTGTACATCCTGCTGGGTTCGGAATCCGGGCGACGGATGCTGCAGACCACGCGCACGGTAATCGTCGATGAAATCCACGCATTGGTGTCGAGCAAGCGCGGCAGTCATCTTGTCCTCACGCTGGAACGTCTGGATGCATTGTGCGGCCAGCGCTGCACGCGCATCGGGTTGTCGGCGACCCAGAAGCCCATTGAAACGGTCGCCGACTTTCTGGTCGGCGCACATTCTTCCCTTCTCCCCCCGGGAGAAGGTGTCTCGCAGCTTGCGCATGCAAGCTGCGAAACGGATGAGGGTTCGGACTTGCGTGAAGGCTCAATCGCCTGCACCATCGTCGACGCCGGCCACCAGCGCGCGCGCGACCTTGCGATCGAGTTGACGAACGTCCCGCTGCAGCCGGTGATGAGCAACGACGCGTGGGGTTTGGTGTACGACCGCCTCGCGGAACTGATCGATAAGCATCGCACCACGCTGATCTTCGCGAACACCCGCCGCACGGTCGAGCGCGCGACGCGGCACCTTGCCGAACGGCTGGGCAAGGACGCGGTCGCCGCACACCACGGCAGCCTGTCGAAGGAGAAACGCCTCGATGCCGAACGGCGATTGAAATCGGGACAGTTGCGTGCGCTGGTCGCGACCGCTTCGTTGGAACTCGGCATCGACATCGGCGAGGTCGACCTGGTTTGCCAACTTTCGTCGCCGCGCTCCATCGCGGCATTCCTGCAGCGCGCGGGCCGTGCCGGCCACGCGGTCGACGGGATTTCCAAGGCACGCCTGTTTCCGACTTCGCGCGACGATCTGGTTGAATGCGCGGCGCTGCTGGACGCGGTACGCCGCGGCGAACTCGACACGTTGCGCATGCCGGCCGCGCCGCTGGACGTGCTGGCGCAGCAGATCGTCGCCGAAGTTGCCTGTGGCGAGCGCGGTGAGGCCGAGCTGTTCGACATGTTCCAGCGCGCGTACCCATACCGAACGCTCACGCGCGAAGCGTTCACCGAAGTCGTGCGGATGCTGGCCGAGGGTTACAGCACGCGGCGCGGCACCCGCGCCGCTTACCTGCACCGCGACGCCGTCAACGGCAAGTTGCGTGCACGGCGTGGCGCGCGCATGACCTCGCTCACCTCGGGGGGTGCGATTCCCGATACCGCCGATTACGACGTGGTGCTGGAGCCGCAGTCGTTGCGCATCGGCAGTGTGCACGAGGACTTCGCGGTCGAATCGATCGCGGGTGACATCTTCCAGCTCGGCAACCAGTCCTACCGCATATTGCGCGTAGAACGCGGCCGCGTTCGCGTGGAAGACGCGCAGGGTGCGCCGCCCTCGATCCCGTTCTGGCTGGGCGAGGCGCCCGGCCGCAGCGACGAGTTGTCGGTGGCGGTGGCGAGGCTGCG
>JAGWZT010000408.1 GCA_018971925.1 Lysobacteraceae bacterium
GAATCCGACGACCCTTCCCGGCTTCGACCGGATTGGCACGTCGTGCAGAGGCTTGCTATGGTGAGCGCCCGTTCACTGTCCACCGCAACGATGTTGCCCAGCCCGGCCCAGCTGCTGCGCAACCGCATCCAGCAATTCCACCAGCGCATCGGCGGGCGCCACTGGTTTCCGCACGTGCCGCTGGCGATCCTGCTCGGGCTCGGCGGTTTCTGGCTGCTGCAGAACGACCTCGGGCGGCACTGGCGGCACATTGCCGATCAGCTGTTGAACGGCGGCCAGGGCCTGCACCCCGCCCTGCTGCCGCCCATCCTGATCGGGCTCGGCATGCTGATCATGGCCATCGGCTTGTTGTTCCGCTCGCGCCTCGCATGGCTTATGGCATTGCTGCTGGCCGCGACCGCGGCGATCAGCATGTACTTCGGGCAGCACAGCCACGCGCACCTGCTGATCGGTTATTTCATCCTGATGCTGGCGCTGCTGGTGTTCGCGTGGCGCCAGTTCGACCGCACCAGCGTCACCGCGAGCACGTTGTTCGCGCTGACATCGGTGGTGATGTTGCTGGTGTACGCAACCTTCGGCACCTTTTATCTGGGTAGCGAGTTCCACCCGAAGGTGACCGATCTCGTGACCGCACTGTATTACGCGATGGTCACGATGAGCACGGTAGGCTACGGCGACATCACGCCGCAGACGACGGAAGCCAAGCTGTTCGCGGTGTCCATCATCGTGCTCGGCGTCGCGGTGTTCGCAACCTCGCTCACCGCCGTGATCGCGCCGCTGGTCACCCGCAGCCTGCAACGCATCGTCAACCGCAGGGACAAACGCATGCAACGTGAAAACCATTTCATCGTGATCGGCAACACGCCGCTTGCGATCAATACCTGGCGCGAGCTTGCGCGCCGCGGGCACGCAGTCACGCGGCTGCTGCGCCAGGAGCCGGAGACCGGCATTCCCGATGACGTTGACAAGCTTATCGGCGAGCCCAGCGATGGCGATGTGCTGCGCAAGGCCGGCGCCGACAAGGCGCAGGCCGTGCTGGCGATGCTGGACGACGACTCCGAAAACGCGTTCGTGGTGCTGGCCGTGCGCGAACTGGCGGGCAAGGCGCGCACCGTCGCGGCGGTCAACGACGCGAACCACCTCGGACGCGTACAACTGGTCCAGCCCGACGTGGTGATTGCGCCGCAGATCCTGGGCGGCGAACTTGCGGCGATGCTGCTCACCGGCGAACAAGTCACCGCCGACTTCGTGATGAAACGGGTGTTCCAGCAGCCCGCGAATCCACCCTCCGGGTCCGCGGCCTGACATGGCCGCGCGATCCTCATTGCGCGACGACAGGAATCCGTTTTGATGCGCGACTGGCTTTTGCATGGCGAATGGTTCGGCAACTCCGCCCTCGCGTGGGTGATCGCGGGCGCATGCGCGCTGTTCGGCTACCTCATCGCGCACAGCATTGTGTTGTTCCTCGAATCGCGCCTGAGCAGGCTGGCCGAACGCACGCAACGGCCCGGCCTGCGCGTGGCGGCCAGGGTGGTCGCCGCCACACGTGGCTGGCTGCTGCTACTGATTGCCGCCGTGATCGCGCTCGATTTCCTGCACTTCGACAATCCTCTCGAAGTTTCGGGCAAGGCGCTCACGTGGACCACGCAGGGCTGGCTGCACCTGTTGACCTATGCACTGGTCGGCGTCCAGGTGGCGCTGTGGATCATCGCGTTGCTGGTTTCGTTGTTGCGCAAATCCGCCGACCGCGGCGACGCGCATCCCGCCAACCCGGTGATGCTCGGCGTGCTCACGTGGGTCGTGCAGTTTTGCGTCTGGGTGACGCTCGCTCTGGCGCTGCTCGCGGCAGGCGGCGTCAATATCACCGCGTTCGTCGCCAGCCTGGGCGTGGGTGGCGTCGCGGTGGCGCTGGCACTGCAGAACGTTCTGACCGACTTGTTCTCGTCGATCGCGATCGGGCTGGACAAGCCGTTCGAGGTGGGCGAATACATTGCCTTCGATTCCGGCCAGGGCACCGTCACCAGGGTCGGCATCAAGTCCACGCGCATCCAGTCCCTGTCCGGGGAGGAACTGGCGATCTCCAACTCGGTGCTGCTGAAAAACCTTATCCACAACTATTCGCGCATGCAGCAACGGCGGGTGATGTTCAACTTCCGCCTGCCGTTCGACACCCCGCGCGCGAAAATCCCCGAAGTCGTCGCGCGCGTGCGCGGCTTCATCGAACGCGAAAAACCGACGCGGTTCGATCGCGGCTATCTTTCCGGCTTCGGTGACTACGGGCTGGACTTCGAATTCGTGTATTACGTGCTTGATCCGGGCTACAACACGTTCGTCGAAATCCAGCAGCGCATCAATCTGGCGATGCTGGAAGCGTGGGACGAGCTCGGCATCGAATTCGCGGTGCCCGCACGCAAGGTGCACGCCGCGACGCCGGCCGGCGACGGCACCATCGTCCA
>JAGWZT010000023.1 GCA_018971925.1 Lysobacteraceae bacterium
ATCGGTTTCGTACCAGCCGCTGCCGGCCAGGCGGAACGCGGGCGCGGTCACCTGTTTGTGCACGGTGTCGCGCCTGCCGCAGTGCGGGCAGACGTCGGGATCGGGATCGGACAGCTTCTGCAGGCGCTCGAACTTTTCGCCGCAGTCGCTGCAACGGAACACATAGATGGGCATGGCGGGAAACCTTGAAACGATCGCGCCATGATACCGCCACGCGGCCGGAAGGCGTGCGGTTTGGCACGCATTCGGACATACCGTCTGTCCTGCGCCAGCCCGTATCATGCGCGTTTTGCCGACAGGAAACCCGATGCCTTTCGTCCGTTCCGCGTGCCTGGCCGTCATGATCGCCGCCGCGCTGCCCGCCGCACTTGCCGCCGAGCCACTGTGTCCGTCCACGTGGCCCGCGCAACCGGCCGCGTGGGTCGCGCACATCAACGAAGTGAATCGCGGGCTCGGTATTCCCCCCGACTACGCGGCGAAGCACAACCTGGTGCCATTGCCCGAAGGCAGCGATCTCGCACAGGCGCCGCGCGACGTGTACGGGCGCAAGGTCGAGATGGTGGCGCCGGCCGCCGCCGCATTGAAGCGCATGTTCGCGGCCGCCGCACGCGATGGCGTGAAGCTGGAAACCGTGTCCGGTTTCCGCAGCATGAATTACCAGAGCGGCCTGATCCGCAGGAAACTGAAAAGCGGCATGAGCATCCAGCAGGCGCTCACCATCAACGCGGTGCCGGGTTACAGCGAACACCAGACCGGTTGTGCGATCGACCTGACCACGCCCGGCGTGCCGGCGGCCGACGGCAGCTTCGAACACAGCAAGGCGTTCGCGTGGCTGCAGCAACACGGCGCCGATTACGGCTTCCACCTGTCGTTCCCGCCGGGCAACAAGTACGGCTACGAATACGAGCCGTGGCACTGGCGTTATGTCGCGGCCGAACAGCATCCAGCGCGTTCGCGTTGACGTGCGGCTCGGGGTGCAGGTTGGGCTGACGCCGGCTTTATCGGTGGAAGCCCAGCGAGGATTTGCTGTATGCGTTGGGCTTCGCCGAATAAAGCCCGGCTCAGCACCAACCTACATCGCACCGGTGGACAAGGTGAAGTCGGTATATTGAAACCGGTTGTCCCGCAAACTCGAAGCGCCACGATCGAGACGCAAAGGCTCGGCGAACAACGGGCCGGCATAACTCAGGGTATGGAACTCACCCCGTTCACCACACGGATCGACTCCCGCGGGCAATTCGCGCAACAGCGACGGGTCGTACTCGCGGCCACTGAACGATCCATCGAGCTGTTGCGTATCCACGCAGGTCAGCACCGCGCGATGTCCCTGCGCATGGAACCTCCGCGACAGCCGATGGGTGTCCTCCCCCCACAGCGGGAAGACCCCGGACCACCCGGCGCCGGCAAGTTGCCGTTCGCGGTACGCGCGTACGTCTGCGAGAAACAGATCCCCGAAGGCACAATGGCGGAGGCCGGGCCAACGCTCGCGGGCTTGCCGCAGCGCGTTCTCGTGCGCGGCTTCGTAGGCGGCATTGCCGGACGGCCAATCGATCCTGCACTCGATGAGGGGAAGTCCGATGGCTGCAACCTGCGCTTGCAGGACGTCGCGCCGGATTCCATGCATCGAAACCCGCTCGAATGCGGCGGTGATCGTCGTGAGCAACGCGACGACCCGCCACGCTGGATCGTCGCGCAACGCTGCGAGTGCCATCAGGCAGTCCTTGCCGCCACTCCAGGACAGCAGGGTGGGCGTCGGCGCGCGGTTCACGGCACGATAAACCTCGCTTTCGGCACGGCGCCACCGGGGACGGGACGACGCGGGCGTGAGAGTCGTTTTGCGTGAGCGTTTTCCAGCAACGGTCGCGACAGCGGCTTCTCAATCACGGGCATGACTCCACCGCAGCGTAAGCATGACATTGCGTCCCGGCTGGTTGTAATACCAGGCCGTTTCGTAATTCTTGTCGAACACGTTGTTGAGCGCGAGCTGCAGCTTCCAGTCGCGATCGACTTGCCAGCCCGCGCGCAGGTTGGTCAATGCGTAACCACCCAGCGGATTCTGGTTGGCGATGTCGTCGTACGTGTGCGCCGCGACGTACCAGCTCGCACCGAAACTGAAACGACCGAAACTGCGATCGGCATCGAAGCGTGCGCTCTGGCGCGGCCGCCGCGGCAATTCGTTGCCGTTGTAGAAGCCGCTGGTGGCATCGTCGCGTGCATTCATCAGCGTCGCGGTGGCACGCACGTCCCAGCCCGCAAGCTTGCCGTCGACCACGCCTTCCAGCCCCGTGATGCGCGCGCGGTCGATGTTGTTCGGCAGGTTGAGCGCGGCGTCCCAGCTGATCATGTCGCTGACATCGTTGCGGTACACCGACAACGACCAATGCCCCCAACCGGGCGTGCCGCGCAGGCCGATTTCGAGATTGCGCGAGCTTTCGGGCCGCAGGTTCGGGTTGGAAAAACCGGGGTAATACAGGTCGTTGAACGTGGGCGCGCGGAACGCTGTGCCCCAGCTCGCGGTGACGCGCAGGTCCTTGGCGAAATTCCAGCCCCACAAAAAGCTGCCTGTCGTCTTGCCGCCGAACTGGCTGTTGTCGTCACGACGCACGTTGGCCTGCAGCGACTGCGCGCCGAAGCTGCGCTGCCACTGCGCGAACACCCCGCGATCGGTGCGCGCATCCTCGGTGAATGCGTAGTTGCTCGCGACGGCTTCGCGCTGCCAATCCGTGCCCGCGCTGAGCAAGCCACCGCCCAATGCAACGTCCGCCTGCAGCGAACCGAGCGTGCGCCGCGTGTCGAAGTGATCGACATAGACGCCTCCGAGGAAATCCTTGTCGAAATCCGAACTGCTGCCAACGCGCAGGGAAAGATTCAGCTTGTCGTCAGGTCGAAAATGCAACTGGCCGCCCACGACTTGCGTTGCGTAATCATCGGAATCGCTGAAGCTTCCGTCGTATTTGTTGAAGCCCTGCGTGCGCATCGCCAGTGCGTCTGCGCTCCACTGGTCGTTGAACTGGTACGCACCGTGGATTGTCAGCGCGTTGTCGTGGAAACCGTCGCGATCGGGCTGGTCGGCGAAGCACGCGGCGAACACTTCCGCCGCGCCCACGCGGCAGGCATTGATGCCCTTGGTCTGGTCGTGCGTGGCCTGCACCGCGATCCAGCCCTTGTCGCCCGCCGCCGAAAAGCCCGAGGAGGCCTGCCAGTGCGAGTAGCTGCCGATGCCGACGCTGGCGTTCGGCGTGAACGTGCCGGGCGCGTGACGCAGAAAAATCTGGATCACCCCGCCGATCGCTTCCGAACCGTACAGGCTGGAGAACGGGCCGCGCACGATTTCGATGCGCTGGATCTGGTCGACCGGAATGTCCTGGATCGGCGTGGTGCCCGCGGTCGCGGAACCGACGCGGATGCCATCCACCAGCACCAGCACCTGGTTCGAGTTGGTGCCGCGCAGGAACATGGCGCTGACCTTGCCGGGGCCACCCTGGTTGCTGATCGCCATCCCGGGGGTATCGTTCAACAGATCCTGCAACGATGACGGTTGCAGCAATTCGATCTCCGCGCGCGTGATCACGGTGACCGGCGCCAGCGTCTGGTCCTCGGTCTGGGCCGTGCGCGTCGCGGTAACGATGATCTGGCCGAGCGTGGTCGGGGCGCCTTCGGCAAAAACCGCGACGGGGACACAACACAGCGCGGCCAGCACGCAGCGGCCGAGCAAATGGCGATGCAATTTCACGAAACACTCCTGTCCGCGCCTGCCCGCGCGGTGATGTGGGCGTCATGGACAGGGGAAGGAGTGCGGCGCCATGCGCGATGTCGCATGACCCCGAGACACAAGCCCGCCGCTTGTCCGGTTCTTGCCTGCAGGCCGGTCTCCGGGCTCGCGAGCGAAGGTTCGGAACCTTCGTCGATCCACGCCTTCCCGTGCGACATGCACAGTGGCATCGGTGGATCGTTGCTCGCCTACCGTTGCGGGGGCAGCTCCGGAATGGACGTCCAGACATCTGGAGCGTCGTCACCGGATTCCCGTTTCAATCGTCCGCTTGCGCGGGCGATCACCTTGGGCAACGCGCATCGTAACCGATCACCGGCACGATACCAACCGGCGCCCGCTGCTCACCCGAAGCGGCTGTCGTGAAAAGTCAGCCCATGGACGGGCGTTCTGGTGTTTGCAACGCCTCGATGTCTCGCATCCCGATACGCGTATCGCGACACGGCGATCATGGACGATCGCAGGAATCCAGTTCAGTCGTTGGGCAAGCTGCCCCGGCGCATGGAGAACCACAACGCGCCGAGCGTACCCGCGGCACCGGAAAGCAGGTACAGGCCCACGTAATCCACACCCAGGAAATGCGCCAGCGCCAGCACCACCAATGGCGCAAAACCCGCGCCGATCAGCCAACCAAGGTCGGAAGTGATCATGGCGCCGGTGTAGCGGAATTCGCTGGGGAATCCGGAATTGATCGCGCCCGCGGCTTGCGCATGCGAGAAACCGAGCAGCGCGAAGCCGACGAGGATGAACAGATAACCCTGCACCGTGCCGCCCGAGAGCATCAACGCCGTCCACCCGCTGTAGATCGCAATCAACACCCCGCACACGCCCAACGTGGTGCGGCGGCCGAAGCGGTCGGCGATGCGGCCCGACAGCAGCATGCAGGGAATGGCAACCAGCGCACCGATGATCTGCACCAGCAGGAATTCGATCGTCGACATTTGCGTGAACAGCAGCGCCCACGACAGTCCGAAAATCGTCACCAGATAGAACAAGGCATAACTGGCCAGCGGCGCGAACGCACCCAGCACGATGTTCCTGCCATGCGAGCGAACCAGCTCGCGCATCGATGAAGGCTCGAGATCGCGATGCCTCATCTGTTCGGCGTAGCGCGGCGCCACCACCATGCGCAAGCGCGCGAACAAGGCCACCACGTTCACGGCGAACGCGACGAAGAACGGATAACGCCAGCCCCACGCAAAGAAATCGTTCGGCGTTAGGCTGGACCAGATGTAGGCAAACAGACCAGCGGCGAGGATGAAGCCGACGGGTTCGCCGAGCTGGGCGAGCATCGCGTACCAGCCGCGGCGCTCGCGCGGCGCCATCAACGCGGTGAGCGAGGCGAGGCCGTTCCAGCTTCCGCCCAGCGAAAAACCCTGGCCGAAGCGCAACAAGGCCAACGCGAGGATCGCCCACCAACCGAGCGTCGCATAGCCCGGCATGAAGGCGATGCCAGCGGTCGCCATGCCGAGCATGAACAGCGCGATCGTCAGCTTGGTCGCGAGACCGAAGTTGCGTTGCAACACCAGGAAGAACATCGAGCCCAGCGGCCGCGCGATGAAACCCAGCGCGAAGACGGCGAACGCGTAGAACATGCCGTCGAGCTGGCTGGCGAACGGGAAGAACGCGCGCGGAAACGCCAGCACGCAACCCAGGCCGAACACGAACACGTCGAACGATTGGGAAATGCGTCCGACGATCACGCCGACGGCAAGATCGCCCGGCGTGACGTGCTCGTCGTGTGAAGGTTCCGCGCGCGGGCGGCCGGATGCCGGATCAGTGGTCAGGGTATCGCTGGTGGACATGAGGTTTGCGTGGTTGTATGCAGCGGATGCTGGACGGGTGACGCGAAGTTTGCCGGGTGCGGCGAAATGACATGCACCGGTTCGCCGGGGTCAACGCATCGATGCAGATCAAAACGGCGTCACCGTTTGTCCGTACAGCCGCCAAGTCTACAAAGACAGAGTGACGGGGTATCATAGGCCGTTTTCGCATCACGCCCAAATGCAATCATGCCCGTCAAACGTCTCCGTGGCCTGCTGCTGATCCCCCTCCTGCTGCTCGGCGGCTGCAACCTGGTGCTGCTGGATCCGTCGGGCGACGTCGCGCGCCAGCAAAGCGACATCATGATCATCACCACGCTCATCATCGCGCTGATCATCGTGCCGGTGCTGATCGCGATCGCCGTCGTCGCGTGGCGCTACCGCGCCTCCAACAAACAGGCGAAGTACGACGCCGAATGGGATCATTCGCCGCAACTGGAACTGTGGGTATGGGCCGGGCCTTTGCTGATCATCATCGCGGTAGGCGCGGTCAGCTGGATCGGTACCCACCAGACCGACCCGTACCGGGCGCTCGACCGGATCGGGTCGGGCAAACCGGTGCCGGCGGATGTCAAGCCGCTCGAAGTGGACGTGGTTTCGTTGCGCTGGAAATGGCTGTTCCTGTATCCGCAGTACGGCATCGCGACCGTGAACGAACTGGCCGCGCCGGTGGATCGGCCGATCAAGTTCAAGCTGACCGGCGACAGCATGATGGATTCGTTCTTCGTGCCGGCGCTGGTGGGCCAGGTCTACACGATGCCCGGCATGCAGACGATCCTGCACGGGGTCATCAACAAGCCCGGCGAGTACAAGGGCTTTTCCGCCAACTACAGCGGCGCGGGTTTCACCGACATGCGCTTCACGTTCCATGGCCTGAGCACGCGGGATTTCGATGCGTGGGTGGGCAAGGTGCGTGCGGCGGGTGGCGATCTCGACCTCGCGGCCTACGACAAGCTGCGCGAACCCAGCCGCGCCGCGCCGGTGCAGTACTACGCGAAGTTCGACGCGAACCTGTACGACCGCGTGCTGAACATGTGCGTCCGTCCCGGCGAAATCTGCAAGAGCCAGATGATGGCCGCCGATGCGCACGGCGGCGAAGCCATGCACGACATGCACGCGCATGACGCCATGCCGATGACCGAGGCGCCGCTCATGCCCTCCAAACCGGCTCCCGCGCCGGCTGCGTCAGCGCAGTAATTGCTTTACAGGATTCAACCCATGCTCGAAGCCATGCCCCACCGCGCCGCCATCTGGAACTTCCTGTTCGGGCGGCTGACCCTCGACTCGCTTCCGTTCCTCGCGAACAACGCCGAGGGCCGCATCCTGCTCGTCACCCTCGCCGTGGTGGTGATCATCGGCGTGGCCATCCTCGCCGCCATCACCAAGGCCCGGAAGTGGGGCTACCTGTGGCACGAGTGGTTCACCAGCGTGGACCACAAGAAGCTCGGCATCATGTACATGATCCTCGGCACGGTGATGCTGCTGCGCGGCTTTTCCGACGCGATCATGATGCGTGCGCAACAGGCCTACGCCTTCGGCCCGCACATGGGTTACCTGCCGCCGCAGCACTACGACCAGATCTTCTCGGCACACGGCGCGATCATGATCTTCTTCGTCGGCATGACCTACATCGTCGGCCTGATGAACTACATCATGCCGCTGCAGATCGGGTCGCGCGACGTGGCGTTCCCGTACCTCAACAACCTGAGCTTCTGGTTCACCTTCGGCGGCGCGATCCTGTTCATGGTGTCGCTGTTCCTCGGCGACTTCTCGATGGCCGGCTGGCTGGGTTATCCGCCCGTGTCCGAATTGCAGCAGGGGCCGGGTGTCGATTACTACATCTGGGGCCTGCAGTTGTCCGGCGTGGGCACCCTGCTCACCGGCATCAACTTCGTGGTGACCATCCTGAAGATGCGCGCGCCCGGCATGACGCTAATGAAGATGCCGGTGTTCACATGGACGACGCTGGCCACCAGCGGGCTGATCATCGCGACGTTCCCGGTGCTCACCGCCACGCTGTTCCTGCTGGGCCTGGACCGCTACGTCGGCACGCATTTCTTCACCGACGGGTTCGGCGGCAACCTGATGATGTACATCAACCTGATCTGGATCTGGGGACACCCCGAGGTTTACATCCTGATCCTGCCGCTGTTCGGCGTGTTCTCGGAAATCGTGCCGACGTTCTCCGGAAAGCCGCTGTTCGCGTACTCATCGATGGTGTACGCGACCATCGCGATCATGATCCTGTCGTACCTGGTGTGGCTGCACCACTTCTTCACGATGGGATCGGGCGCCGACGTCAACTCGTTCTTTTCGTTGACCACCATGATGATCGCGATCCCGACCGGGGTGAAGATCTTCAACTGGCTTTTCACCATGTACCGCGGCCGCGTGCGCTACACCGTCCCGATGCTGTGGGCGATGGGTTTCCTGTTCACCTTCACCATCGGCGGCATGACCGGCGTGATGCTGTCGGTGACGCCGGCCGACTTCCTGCTGCACAACAGCCTGTTCCTGATCGCGCACTTCCACAACGTGATCATCGGCGGCGTGGTGTTCGGCGTGTTCGCGGCCGTGAACTTCTGGTTCCCCAAGGCGTTCGGATTCAAGCTCGACGAATTCTGGGGCAAGGCCACGTTCTGGTTCTGGCTGGTCGGTTTCTGGGTGGCGTTCGGCCCGTTGTACGTACTCGGGCTGATGGGCGTGACGCGCCGCCTCAGCCACTTCGATGATCCGAGCCTGCAGCCGTATTTCATCGTCGCCGCGTTCGGCGCGTTCCTGATCGCGCTCGGGATTCTCTCTTTCATCATCCAGATCTACGTGAGCATCCGCCAGCGCAAGGAATACGCGGTGGGCGGCGACCCGTGGGACGGCCGCACGCTCGAGTGGTCCACCAGTTCGCCGCCGCCGGAATACAACTACGCATTCATCCCGGTCGTGCACCACCGCGACGCATGGGCAGCGATGAAGAAGTTCGGCTTCACGCGCCCGCGTGGCGGCTACAACGACATCCACATGCCGAAGAACACGCCAACCGGCGTGGTCATCGGCGCGTTGGCCTTCGCCTGCGCGTTCGGGCTGGTCTGGTACATCTGGTGGCTGGCGGCGCTGTCGCTGCTGGGCGTGATCGTCGTGAGCATCGTCCACAGCTTCGATTACCACCAGCACCACCACATTCACGCCGACGAGGTGCGCCGTTCCGAATCCGGCAGCAATCAAGCGGCCGCACAAGGCGCAAGCGCATGAACACCACCGCCATCGACACCGCTCCCCCGGCGCCCGCGGATCACTATTGCCTGACGGAGTCGCCACCGCGCAACGGAACCCTGCTGGGGTTCTGGATCTACCTGATGAGCGACTGCTTCATCTTCGCGTCGCTGTTCGCGTGTTACGCGGTGCTCGGCACCGAATACGCGGGCGGCCCGACCGGCGCCGAGGTGCTCGACCTGCCCGGACTCGCGGTGAACACGGCGCTGCTGCTGGTTTCATCCGTTGTCTTCGGCTTTGCGATGCTGGAGATGGCGCGCCAGCGCAAAGGCGCGATGCTGGGCTGGCTGGCGGTGGCCGGTTTGCTGGCCGTGGCCTTCGTCTCATTCGAAATCCACGAATTCCTGGTGATGATCGCCGATGGCGCCGGCCCCGGCCGCAGCGCGTTCCTGTCGTCGTTCTTCACGCTGGTGGCCACGCATGGCCTGCACGTCACGCTCGGCATCCTGTGGTTGGTCGTGCTGATGGTGCAGACGGTCAAGTTCGGACTCAACACGGACAACGTGCGTCGCCTGCGTTGCCTCAGCATGTTCTGGCATTTCCTCGACCTCGTGTGGGTCGGCGTTTTCAGTTACGTCTATCTGGTGGGAGTGCTGCGATGAGCCAGCTGTCTTCGTCCGGTCACGCGATGCCGGATAACCACGACGCGATGCACGAACACCAGGGCAGCCTGCGCGGTTACCTCACCGGTTTCGTACTGGCCGCGATCCTGACAGTGATCCCGTTCTGGCTGGTGATGGGCCACGTGATCGCCAACAAGCCGTTGCTGATCCTCGTCATCCTTGCGCTGGCGATCGTGCAGATCTTCGTGCACATCGTGTACTTCCTGCATCTCGACACTCGCTCGGAAGCCGGTTGGAACATGATGGCCTTCATCTTCACCGCCGTGCTGGTGATCATCGTGCTCGGCGCGTCCATCTGGGTCATGTACAACGAGAACGTGAACATGATGCCGATGTCGCCGCAGTACCAACAACATTCGATCGGCCACCAGCCGGCCAGCAATCCACCTACCCGGTAACCGGCATTCGCACGATGCCGCCAGGGCAGCGCGCAGGAACCGCCAAGTTCATCCTCGGGATGACGATGCTGGCGGCGGTGTTCGCCGGCTTGATCCTGCTCGGCAACTGGCAGGTACGCCGCTATCACCTGAAACTCAAGATCGCGCACGACATCGCCACGCGCGTGCACGCGCCGCCGGTGAAACCGCCCGGACCCGCGCAATGGCCGCGCATCGCGGCCGGGCACGAACAGTACCTGCACGTCAGATTGCACGGCCGCTTCATCGACAGCCAGACGCTCGTGCGTGGATCGAGTTCGAAAGGCTACGGCTACTGGGTGATGGCCGCGCTGCGCACCGATCGAGGATTCATCGTGCTGGTCAATCGCGGTTACGTTCCACCGGAACCTTCCGGAGCGCCCGCGTCCTCGAAGATCGGTCCACCCGGCGGCGAAGTGACGCTGGCCGGCTTGCTCCGCCTCACCGAGCCGCGCGGCGGTTTCCTGCGCCACAACCAGCCAAAAAAAGACCTTTGGTATTCGCGCGATGTCGCCGCAATCGCGGCTGCCGATCATCTGCCTGCCGATCAAGTCGCGCCATATTTTGTAGACGCCGACGCAGCCGCCGGCGAAAGCGGACCACCCTTCGCCGGTCTCACCAGCACCTACATCTACAACCACAGCCTCGGCTACGCGATCACGTGGTACCTGCTCGCGCTGGGCACGCTGTTGGCAGCGGCCATCGTGATCCACCACGAATGGCAACTTCGCTGTTGAGGATTCCACACCAGGGATAAAACGGGCCACCGCGCGCTTGCGGGAATCGCCCTGCCTTTTCTGCGAGTTGACATCGCGGCCGCGGTTTCCTGTTCCTAACCCCTTGCGAAACGTGACAAAAATCACGTTTTGTGCTACACCGCCGGCCCGGCCACCACACTCGTCTGCAGGGCCATCGGATAGCGGCGCACTGTGTTCCCGGCTGAGTTTCCCTGGACTGCGGTTCGTTTTTCCCGGAGAACGAACGTGCAGAATATCAACAATGCTTGATTACCCTGTGAGTTGCCGCGGGTTATTCAAGCGTTATCCATGTTTGCGGGGTAACCACATGTACTCCAAGAGACAATTCCTTTCGATCGCCCGTTCCGTCGCACTCGTGCTGGCGGCAGGTGTCTGTTTTTCCGCCAGCGCGGCGCCGCCGTCGCCACCGTCGGAAACGGTCAGCGCATCGATCATTCTCAACGTTACCAATCCACAGGCGCTGACGAATTACATCCAGGCCACGCTGACGCCGGGAGACCCGAATTACCACCGGTTCCTGACGGTAGGGCAGTTCCGAACGAGGTATGCACCCTCGACCCAGCAAATCATGAAGTTGGTGCAGTATTTGCGGTCGTTCGGCATCACGATCGACAAAATCTACGCGGACAATCTCGACATCACCATCACAGGCACGGTCGCGGAATTCAATGCCGCTTTCGCGACGCAATTGCAAGACCACGTAAAGAACGGCAAGCGCTTCCATCGGCCTGTCCGCGAATACTCGCTGCCGAGTGATATCTCCGGCCTGGTTCTGGGGGTCGCGGGCCTTGACAGCGAATCCGGCCGCTTGCATCCGATGTTGGCGCGGGCCCGGCCGTCTACGCTGGCACGGGCGCAAAGCACGGCACTTGGCAAATATCCCGACATGGTCTGGCCCGCGAGCGGCACGGCGACCGGTGTTCCCGGCGAGTACACCGTCGGCGACGTGGCCAACTTCTACCAGGTCAACCCGCTTTACAAGGCCGGCTTCAGCGGCCGGGGCCAGACCGTTGGCATCATGACCTTTGCCAATTTCAATATCACGGATGTGGAAGCTTACTGGTCAGACATCGGCCTCAAGGTGACGCCCAACCGCATCACCAGGGAGATGGTGGACGGCGGCACGCCAGTACAGCCGAATGTCGGCGACGACGAAACCTCGCTCGATGTGGAACAGTCGGGTGGTCTGGCGCCGCAGGCCAAGCTGCAGGTCTACGTCGCGCCCAACACCAATCAGGCTTTCGTGGACGTCTTTTACGCAGCAGCGTCGGACAACATCGCCGATACGTTGTCCATCAGTTGGGGCTTTGCCGAGGAGCTTGACTTCGCGGCAGCCAATGGCGGCCTGGACATGACCTCCCAGCTGACGGAGATCGATCAGGCGTTGATGGAAGCGGCGGCGCAGGGGCAATCGGTATTCACCGCCACCGGCGATTCCGGCGCTTTTGACGTCTACCGCGACATACCGGGCGTCAATGCGCAGTTGAGCGTGGACTACCCGGCCTCGGATCCGTTCATCACGGCCGCCGGAGGCACCACGATGACTGGCCTGCAGGAATATCTGGGGCCGGGCGGCTCCATCATTCCGATCAATATCGCACAGGAACAAGTGTGGGGCTGGGATTACCTCATCCCGCTATGCAATGCTTTTGGTCTTGACCCGGTCAGCTGCGGCATTGCTTACGGCGGGGGCGGGGGCGGCGTGAGTTCCTTCTGGAGCTTGCCGTACTATCAGCAATCCGTGGCCGGCATCACCCTGACGCAGCCGAATCAGCCCCTGGTCTGCGAGACGACGTTTTCCTGCGGCTTGTTTGGCACAAGCGGCGTGCCGCCGCAGACCGTGCTGACGCTGCCCGGCGGTTTTGCAGGACGCAATGTTCCGGACCTGTCATTGAATGCCGATCCCGAGACCGGGTACGTGCTGGTGGACTGCACCGACTTTCCGGAGCCCGCAAATCCGGGCTGCGCGGCGACCTTCTTCGGCGGCACCAGTTTCGTCGCGCCGCAGTTGAACGGCATCACCACGCTGGTCGACCAGGCCTCGGGTTCACGAGTGGGATTCCTGAACCCGACAATTTACGCGTTTCAATCGGTGCTCGGTTACGGATCGGATACGCCGTTCAACGACATCATGGCCGGCGACAACTGGTTCTATCACGGCATTCCGGGCTATGACAACGGCGCCGGGATCGGCACCATCAATGCCGCCAATCTGGCGTGG
>JAGWZT010000409.1 GCA_018971925.1 Lysobacteraceae bacterium
GCCGAGCAGCGCCAGGATGTCGCCGATGGATTTGCCCGCCGCGAGGCCGCTGACGATGCCTGCCACCACCACGACCGGCACCGGGTTGAAGCGCAGCGCGAAACCCGCGACGACAACGAGCACGCCGAGCAGCGGCAGATAATGGAGCAGGGTGGTCATGCCGGGCGCGCTGCCGCCACGATCCGTACGCCTGCGTCGGTCAGCGCCCGGTGCAGGCGTTCCGCGAATGCCGCGGCATTCGCTCGATCGCCGTGGACGCACAAGCTGTCAGCTTCGATGCGCACCTTGCTGCCGTCGCTGGCGGTAGTTTCCTTCGTGGTCGCAATGGAAACGGCTTGCGCCACGGCGGCATCGACGTCCTCGATGACGGCGCCTGCTTCCGAACGCGGCGTCAGCGAACCGTCCGCGTGATAGCGGCGGTCGCAGAACCCTTCGCGCTGCACGCGCAGACCCGCCGCGCGCCCGGCGTCCACCAGCGCGCTGCCGGCGAGTCCCACGAGTATCAGTGTCGGGTTGAAATCGCGCACCGCGGCGGCGATGGCATAGGCCAGCGCGCGGTCGCGCGCGGCCATGTTGTACAGCGCGCCGTGCGGTTTGACGTGATGCAGGTGCGTGCCGGCCGCGCGCACGAAGGCGTGCAGCGCGCCGAGCTGGTACAGCGTCTGCGCGTAAACGTCGTTGGGCAGAATCTTCATTTCGCGCCGGCCGAAACCCTGCAGGTCCGGCAGCGAGGTATGCGCGCCGATGGCGACGCCGTGTTCGAGACAAAGAGCAACCGTGGCGCGCATGATCGACGGATCGCCGGCATGGAATCCGCAGGCAACGTTGGCCGAGGTGATCCACGGCATCACGCCGGCGTCGTCGCCCATGCGCCATGCGCCGAAGGATTCACCTAGGTCGGCATTGAGATCAATGATCGAAGCCATTGCGCTTACGCTATGCCACAACGGCATGGCGTGCAATGGCTGAGGGTGAGGCAGGGATGCCGAACAGACCGCGCGCCATGGATGGCTTGGTGCCATGGATCGCCCACCCACTCAGGTACATGCTTGCAGCCGTGCGGCGATGCCGGTTTCCAGTCGGGTCAGGGCGCGTTCGCGTTCGCGCAGCGCGCGCAAGGCGTCGTCGAACGTGCATGGCGTGAAGCGTAGCGCATCGCCCGGCCGCCGTTGCGCGAGGCGTGGAATGTCCACCGCCGCGATCTGGCCGATGCGCGGGTAGCCGCCACTGACCGGGCATTCCGGCCCGAATGCGATGGCTTGACCGGACGGCGGCAATTGCAGGGTGCCGGGCACGCAGCCCTCGCTGACCATCTCGATCGGTTCGCGGAATTCCAGTGCCGGGCCGGACAGGCGCAGGCCTGCGCGATTGGAGTCCGCTTGCACCGTAAAGATTTCTGAAAACAGCAGCTTGTGTGATATTTCTTTCAGCTTGTCGAAGTGACTTCCTGGCAGCAATCGCAAAGTCACGGGCGTTTCCTCCGGGAACCATGGCCGCGGATCGAGTCGCCAGCTCATGGGCATGGATGCAGTGGCCCGCGCGGGGCTTGTCGCGGCTCCCATCGCCAGCGTGTCGCCTGTGCGTAATGATCGGCCCGCGAGCGGCCCGAGACGCGCGTTGACGTCCGTGCCGCGGCTGCCGAGCACCGGCGCTACCTCGATGCCGCCGCGAACGGCCAGGTAGCTGCGGCAGCCGGAGCGCATCGCACCCAGCTCGACCGTCGCGCCAGCGGCCACGAATACCGACGCCCACACCGGCTGATCGGCGCCGTTGATGCGAAACGGAATCGGTGCGCCGGTGACGGCGATCCATGCGTCGCCGCGGAAGCGCAGCGTTGGCCCGAGCAGGGTGATTTCCAGCGCGCACGCATCGGATGGGTTGCCGCACAGCGCGTTGGCGATCCGCAACGCGGGTGCATCGAAAGCACCGGCGCGGCCTACGCCGAGATGCGCGAAGCCCGGGCGTCCCGTGTCCTGCAACGTCGTCAGCAAACCGGATTTCAGAACCTCGATCGTCATGCATCGCGCTCCGTGAGACGCGCGAATTCGTCCGCCTCGATTGCACGAAAACGCACGCGATCGCCCGGCGTCAGCAGGCACGGCGGCTCGCGCGCGGGATCGAAAAGCGCGAGCGGCGTGCGTCCGATCAGGTGCCAGCCACCGGGCAGTTCGCGCGGGTAGATGCCCGTCTGCGCGCCGCCGATCGCCACCGAACCGGCTGGGACGCGCGTGCGCGGCGTGGTGCGACGCGGCACCTGCAATGCGGGATCGAGGCCGAGCAGGTAAGGAAAACCCGGTGCGAAACCGAGCATCGCGACGGCGTATTCCGTCGCCGTGTGGCGTGCAATGACATCGCCGCGCGGCAACCTCGCGTGTACCGCGACCGCATCGAGGTCGGGTCCGTATTCGCCGCCGTAGCACACCGGGATTTCCACGAAATTCGG
>JAGWZT010000410.1 GCA_018971925.1 Lysobacteraceae bacterium
GGATCGAGCTTGCGCCGCACCTGGCGCGTTGGATCGTCGCTGGCGGTGACCAGGCCGGTGTCGAGGTCTTCATGGCCTGCAATGGATCGGAGATTGGGCAAGGCGTCGCGCAGGTGCGCGATCAATGCCAGCAGCGCATCGATCTGCACCGCGGGATAGGATTCACTCATGGTTTGCCGGCGCGAGGCAAGCCAGTCCGGGTAACGGCCCGTGTTGACCAGTTCGACGCCCATGGCATGTTCGTTGTGGCCGCGCACGTGGTGCGCCATGCGATCGTTCGGCACGTAGCGATACACGCCGCCGTCGCGGTCGATGTAATAGTGCCCGCTGTTGCCGGTGCCACTCGGGTGCACGATCCGTTCGCCATACTCGCGCGCCGTTGCGAGGTCGGGCAGTTCGGTGCAGTGGATCACGACGAGATCGATATTCGCCGGGTCGCGCAATTCGAGCCTGGTGACGTAAGGCAGCGGTTGGTCGTGGATCACCAGTGGGTGTTTCATCGCGAAAGTGTTGCACGAAATCGGTGGCGTGACAGTGGTGCCTGCTACGCTTTCCGGATTCAATTGCCCTGTCGCAACGATGCCCGGCCACGTCATTCTTTCCCACGGCTCCGACAGCGGACCCGAAGCCACCAAGGTCAGTGCACTCGTGCGTGTGGCCGAGGCACTGGGCTGGAGCACGTTCCGGCCCGACTACCGCGAGGAAGACAAGCTCGGTTATGCGGGGTCGGTGCCGCCGCGCATCGCGCGTTTGGTCGAAGCGATGCGGAGTGCGCCGCGTCCGTTGGTGCTGGCGGGCTCCAGCATGGGCGCGTTCGTGTCGGGGCTGGCTTCGCTGCACGTGCCCTGCCAGGGCTTGTTCCTGATCGCGCTGCCCATCGACATCCCGGGCTGTCCGCAACGTTTCGATGCCGCCCGCGGCGTGCCGGGGATGCTGGTGCACGGCTATCGCGATGCGCTGTGTCCCGTCGATGCGGCCGTGGCCTTTGCGCGCGAACGCGGCATGCCGGCGCTGCTGCTGGACGATGATCATCGCCTCGGCAACCACGTCGCCGTGTTGGAACGGCAGTTCGAACTGTTCCTGCGAACGGTCGCGGATTGATGACGGCCTGATTCGTGACGATCCGATCATGACGACCTGATTCATGACAACATTCTTCGCCACCTGTCCGAAAGGCCTCGAATACCTGCTGCGCGACGAGCTTGCCGCGCTCGGCGCCGACGCACGCGAAGCGCTGGCCGGCGTGCGCTTCGAGGGTGACCTCGCGTGTGCTTATCGCGCCTGCCTGGAGTCGCGTCTCGCCAGCCGCATCCTGGTACCGCTCGCCGAATTCGATGCCACCGATGCCGATGCGCTGTATGCGGGCGTTTACGCCGTCGACTGGTCGCAACACGTTGCGCCGGATGCCACGCTCGCGATCGACGCCACGGGCAGCAGCGGCACGATCACGCACTCCGGTTTCGCGGCGCAGAAGGTGAAGGATGCGATCGCGGACCAGTGCCGCGCGCGCGACGGCGTGCGTCCGACGATCCGGCCGGACAGGCCGGACGTGCGCTTGAACCTGCGCCTGCACAAGGGGCGCGCGACGTTGTCGCTGGACTTGTCCGGCGAGCCCTTGCACCGGCGCGGCTGGCGAAGCGGGCAGGGCGAGGCGCCGCTCAAGGAGAACCTGGCCTGCGCGATGTTGCTGCGCGGTGGGTGGCCCGGCGTTTACGAACGCGGCGGCGCACTGGTCGATCCGATGTGCGGTTCCGGCACCTTGCTGATCGAAGCCGCCTGGATGGTGGCCGGCGTCGCGCCGGCGTTGCAGCGCGACTATTTCGGATTCCTCGGTTGGCGCGGCCACGACAACGCACTCTGGCAAAGCCTGCGTGATGCGGCGCAGGAACGCGCACTGGAAGGGTTGCGCGGATTGCGTCCGTGTTTCTTCGGCAGCGACAGCGATCCGCGCATGATCGCGATCGCCACGCACAACCTGCAGACGGCGGGCGTCGCGGGCTTCGTCATGCTCGACAAGCATTCGGCCGAATACCTGCAGGCGCCCGCCGGATTCGCGACGGGACTGGTTATCACCAATCCGCCCTACGGCGAGCGCATGGGCGATCTTGCGACGCTACCCGCGTTGTACAAGTCCCTGGGTGAACGCCTGCGCACGGGGTTCGCCGGTTGGCGCGCGGCGGTGCTGACCAGCGAACCGGAACTCGAACGCGCGCTCGCTTTGCGCCCGGACAAACAATACGTGTTGTTCAACGGCGCGATCGAATGCCGCCTGGACCTGTTCGATGTGCGCGATCAGGCCACGGCGAATGCGGCGGCAACGCTGTCGCCCGGCGCGGAGATGGTCGCGAATCGCATCCGCAAGAACCTGCGCAACCTGCGCAAGGAATTGGCGCGCGCGGGCATCACCTGCTTTCGCGTCTACGACGCGGACCT
>JAGWZT010000411.1 GCA_018971925.1 Lysobacteraceae bacterium
CGCGGCTGTCGCGTTTTTCGGCCGACCTCGCGCACGAATTGCGCACGCCGCTGAGCAATCTGAGCGGCGAATTCGAGGTGTGCCTGATGAATCCACGCAGCGCCCAGGATTACCGCGCCGCCCTCGAATCGGGGCTGGAAGAATGCCGGCGCCTAAATGGCATGATCGAAAACCTCCTGTTCATGGCGCGCGCACAGCATGCGGGGTTGGCCTTGCGTCACGAGCGTTTCGACGCCGCGCAGGTCTGCGCTTTCGCGGTCGCGCAACTCGCACCGGGTGCGGCGGCGCGCGGCATTGTGATCCGGATCGAGGGAAACGCCACCATCGATGCGGACGTGCCGCTGTTCCGTCAAGCACTCACCAATCTGCTGACCAACGCAATCCGGCATTCCCCTACCGGCGGCGACGTGCGGATCGTGCTGCACGCCGACGACGCCGGCCATGTCGAAGTGCGCGTCATCGACCAAGGCGAAGGAATCGAAGCGCAGCATTTGCCGCATTTATTCGACCGTTTCTACCAGGCCGATACCGCGCGCCACCACAGTGTCGGACAAGGTACGGGGTTGGGCCTTTCCATCGTCAAAACCATCGTCGAGTTGCATGGCGGGCGCGTGCGCATCGAAAGTGCAACGGGCGCAGGCACCGCAGCGATCCTGTGGTATCCGGCAGGCTGCATCACGCACGCCGAATGACAAAATTGTCATCGAATCGAGCCGGGTTTGCCACGTGCCCTTCGTTAATGTGGCCTGATGAAATCCGCGCTGGCCGGTCTGCTTGCATTGCTTCTTGGCGCGTGTGCGACAGTGCCGCCGCCACGTGCGTTGAACCCCCAAGCCGAAGCTCAGGCTTTCGAGGCGAGGCGCCTGAACGATGCCGGGCTGGCTGCGGCGGAAACGCGCTTTGGGCTGCCCGCGAACGCAAACGTGCCGTGGACGCCCGACCGCATCACGGTTGCTGCCTGGTACTTTGATCCCAAGCTGGCGCAGGTTCGCGCCGCCTCCGCGCGCGCCGAGGCCGAGGCCACGCTTGGCGCCCAGCGTGCCAATCCAACGCTGCAGCTCACCCCCGAAAAGGTCTTCAGCGGCCTGAACGGGGTTTCACCCTGGACCGTCGGCGTGGCGTTGCTGTTGCCGCTGCTGCATCCAGGCGAAGCTGCCGCGCGCCGCGCGATCGCCGCCGCCGACACACAGGCTGCACGCGACGAGGTTACGCAAGCCGTGTGGCAGAGCCGCAGCAACGCTGTCGCGGCGCTACGCGAGGTATTGCTGGCGCGCCGTGCACAAACCTTGGCGAAGGCCGTGTTGCGCGACGAGGACACGTTTGTTGCCGCCGTGCAACGTCGCGTCGCGGCGGGCGAAGACAATCGCGGCGCGTTGCTCGCCGCAGAACTCGACGCACAGCGCGCCGCCTCCGATCTCGCTGCAAGACGCGCGCAGCGCAGCGCGGCGGAACATGCGCTGGCTGCCGCCGTGGGCGTACCCACGCAGGCCTTGTCCGGCGCGTATCTGGAATGGCCGGGGCTTGAATCGCCGCCTGCGCCCACAGCCTTGCCGCCTGCAGCGGTTGCCCAGGACGCCGCCTGGAACCGTGTCGATCTCGCCGCGCTGCTGGCTCGTTATCGCTCGGCGGAAGCACACCTGCGTCTGGCTGCCGGCACACGTTTCCCGACCACCAGCATTGCACCGGGGTATCTCTACGATCAGGGGCAGCGCAAGTTCGAACAGGCGACGTACTGCATCGATGACGACACCTGCCCCAAGAGCCAGAAGCAACAAGCCGTTCAACGTGGTGGACCAGGATTTGAGTCGCGCGCCGCGCCCTATCGCCAGCAACCCGACCGCGTAGCCCGTTGCGTCGGCGAGCATGTCCAGCGCATCGGCCATCAAGCCCGATGAATGCGCCAGCCAACCGGCCACGATACCGACCACAAACATCATTGCGTTGAGACCAGGCGCGATCGCCAGCGCTCGGCGCTGATCGTGTGCGATCGTTTCGCTGTGCCCCGGTGAATGACACATGGCACACATTAGTCCCGATTAGCCTCGGACGGCGGGAACGACACATAGGGAGTCCTCCATCATGCGGGCTTGACACTACGGGAGCACTTGAACGTTGCTAAGCATGAACTAAGCTTGGTACGTCATGCTTGCGCCCCATGCGTTCCAACGTCCCTACATGGCTGGCGGCATGCTTGGTCACCGCCAGTTTGGCCGGCTGCGCGACATTTCATTCATTGCCGCTCGACAACGTGGGCGGACCGCAAAACGTTGCCGACATCAAGGTCCCGGCTTCCTCCATGCCGATCCCGCAACTGCGCGCATACACATTCGACCCTGCGAACGGTCTGGATGTTACTGAGGTCGCCATGCTGGCGGTCGCCAACAGTCCGCAGCTGCGAGTGGAGCGCGACAAGGCTGGCGTCGCGCAC
>JAGWZT010000412.1 GCA_018971925.1 Lysobacteraceae bacterium
CGCCGATCTCGAAGCGGTCAGGCAAGGCATGCTCGGCGTGATCTACAACCCCCTCGGCACGGCCTACGCGGCCGGTATCGGCAAAGGTTTTCCGTACCTGATCGCGGGCAAGACCGGCACCGCCGAGCGCTATTCGCGCACCAGCGAGGCGTACAACACCAACAAGAACCTGGCGTATCTAGCCTCCCGCCACCGTGCGTGGTTCATCGCGTACGCGCCGGCCGACCATCCACAGATTGCGATCGCGGTGGTGCTGGAACACGGTGCATGGGGCGGCAGCGCGGCAGCGCCGATCGCGCGCAAAATCCTGGATCAGTGGCTGGCCGATACACCACCCTCGCAGCGGCCGCCGCTGCCGGTCACCGCTGCCGCCGCGCCACCCGCGGCGGCAGCGCCGACGACACCATGAACGACTTCGCCGCCAGCCTCGCCGCGCGCGCATTCCGGCTTGGTCGCCGGGTGTTCTCGCGCCCGCGCATCGACCTGCCGCTGGCGATCGGCCTGCTGGTCCTCGCGCTGATGGGCCTGACCGTGTTGTACAGCGCCAGCAACCTCGATACCGGCACGCTGGCCGGACAGGCCACGCGTTTCCTGATCGGCGCCGCGCTGATGATCGCGATCTCGCGCATCCCGCCCAACCTGCTGCGCGCATGGACGCCATGGTTCTACGTGATCGGCGTGCTGCTGCTGGTCGTGGTCAAGGTCTTGGGCGAAGGCCAGGGCGCGAACCGCTGGCTGGACATCGGCGTGATCCGCTTCCAGCCGTCCGAACTGATGAAGCTGGCGATGCCGATGATGATCGCGTGGTACCTGCATCCGCGCCCGCTGCCGCCGCGCTGGCGCGACCTCCTGGTCACGGGGGTGCTGATCGCGCTGCCCGCGTTCCTGATCTTCAAGCAACCCGACCTCGGCACCGCGCTGCTGGTCGCGGCCTCGGGCCTGTTCGTGCTGTTCCTCGCCGGCCTGCAATGGTGGAAGATCGGCGCCGCGATCGTCGCGTTGGCCGCCGCCGCGCCCATCGCCCTGCATTTCATGCACGGCTACCAGCGCCAGCGCATCGTGACGTTCCTGCACCCCGAGAGCGACCCGCTCGGCAGCGGCTGGCACATCCTGCAATCGATGATCGCGGTCGGCTCCGGCGGCATTCTCGGCAAGGGCTTCAACCAGGGCACGCAATCCAAACTGGAATTCCTGCCCGAGCACACCACCGACTTCATCTTCGCGGTGCTGGGCGAGGAGTTCGGATTGATCGGCGTGCTCGCACTGCTGGCAGTGTACGCCTTCATCGTAGGGCGCTGCCTGTGGATCGCCGCCAACGCGCGCGACACCTGGTCGCGCCTGGTCGCCGGCGCGTTCGCGCTGGCCTTCATGGTGTACGTGATCGTCAACGGCGGCATGATCGCCGGCTTGCTGCCGGTGGTCGGCGTGCCGTTGCCACTGGTGAGCTACGGCGGCACGTCCGCAATCACGCTGCTGGCGGGGTTCGGGGTGGTGATGTCGATCCACGCACACAGGAAGTGGACGCCGTAGCGTTCAAGGCGGTTTCGCTCGCTGCGCGAGCGAGCCACTTTTGTTACGGCAAAAGTGGCCAAAACCACTGCGCCGGGCATGACGATCTCGCCGACATCGTGTCGGCTCGATTTCCCTTGGTGCTCGCCAATCGCGCGCCGGCGCGAACTCGGCCATCCCTGGCCTCGAACATGCGCGCCTTGGTCGCGCGATTGGCTGTGCGCCGCGGCGTCATGCAACAGCGCGGTTTGCGCTTCGATGACGGCCATCCATGGCCTTGCTCGAAGCGAGATCGAGCAAATTGCTTCGTACGTCACGCGCGCAGGACGCGCGCCAATCGGGCCCCCGCGCCACGGACGGCGCGTGGGCCAAGCCCGTTCGCGTCGAACGAACTTTTCGGCCATGGATGGCCCGAAAAGCACGGTGCCGGGGTCGCCTTCTCTTTGGCCACTTTCTCTTGGCGACGCAAGGGAAAGTGGCCCGCGCGCCCGGGAGGCGCGTGGAAAAAGGCACGGACGTCGTCCCATCTCAACAAGCACAGGCGTCGCGTCGCTAGAATGCGCGTTTGCCTTGCAAACCGCGCCTCGCGCGGAATCCGTATGGACAAGAGCTTCGACCCCAAAGAGATCGAATCGAAGTGGTACGCGCGCTGGGAAGACGCGGGCTGCTTCAAACCTTCGGGCCAGGGCGAGCCCTATTCGATCCTGCTGCCGCCGCCGAACGTCACCGGCACGCTGCACATGGGCCACGCGTTCCAGCAGACGATCATGGACGCGCTGATCCGGCACGCGCGGATGACCGGACACAACACGCTGTGGCAGGGCGGCACCGATCACGCCGGCATCGCGACGCAAAAGATCGTCGAGAACCAGTTGGCCGCGGAAGGCAAGACGCGCCACGACCT
>JAGWZT010000413.1 GCA_018971925.1 Lysobacteraceae bacterium
CCCATCGAACGCACGTCGCGGATTTTGTAGCCCATCGCTTCCAGCGCGGATTGCACCGTCGGCGTGAACGCGCCGGGTTCCGCGAAGATTTCGTCGGGGTACCACTGCATATGGATGCGCGGCGCGTCGATGGCCTGCTTCACGTTCATGCCGTACTCGACCACGTTGAGGATGCTTTCCATCGTGGTGGAAATGATGGTCGACCCGCCGGGGCTGCCGGTGACCATGGCGAGTTTGCCGTTGTGCATCACGATGGTGGGGCTCATCGAACTCAACGGACGCTTGCCGGGTTCGATCCGGTTGGCCCTGCCTTGCACGAGGCCGAACTGGTTGGGCACGCCGGGCTTGGAGGTGAAATCGTCCATCTCGTTGTTGAGGAAGAACCCGGTGTCGCCCGCGATCTGCTTGATGCCGAAGTAGCTGTTGATCGTGAAGGTCACCGCCACCGCGTTGCCCTTGCCATCGACGACCGAATAGTGCGTGGTGTTGGTGGCCTGGTACGGCCCGAGGCTGCCTTTCACTTCGGATGACGGCGTGGCCTTGCCGGGCTGGATGCTCGCACGCAGCTCGGCCGCATGTTCCGCCGAAAGCAGCTTCGCGATCGGGTTCCGCACGAACGCCGGATCACCGAGATAAGTGTTGCGGTCGGCGAAGGCGCGGCGCTCGGCCTCGATGAAGTAATGCGCGCTCTTGGCGGAATGGAAACCCCACTGCGCGAAAGGATACGGTTCGATGATCTGCAGCGTCTCGCAGATCGTGGTGCCACCCGAGCTCGGCGGCGGCGCCGAATAGATCATGTAGCCGTGATAGCCGCACGCGACGGGCTTTTCCCACTGCACGGTGTAGGCGCTGAAATCCTTCAGGGTCAACAGCCCGTGATTGGCCTGGCTGGCCTTGACCACGGCGGCGGCGATCGGACCGTCGTAGAACGCCTGGGTGCCGTCTTCGGCAATCTGTTCCAGCGTGTGCGCGAGCTGCGGCTGCTTCAGCACCTGCCCCGCTTTCCACGGCTGGCCATTGTCGAGAAAGGTCGCGGCAACGTTGGGGTAGAGCTTGAAATAATCGGTGGAGGTATCGAGGATGCGCACGTCCCCCGGCTGCAGCACGTAGCCATCCTTCGCCAGCTTGATCGCCGGAGCCATTACCTGCGCGCGGCTCATCGTGCCGTACTTCTTCAGCGCGTCGTCGAAGCCCATCACGGTGCCGGGCACGCCGACGCCGAGATAGGTTTTCGTGCTGCGCCCCTTCACCACCTTGCCGGCGGCATTCCGCATCATGTCCGGCGTCGCAGCCAGCGGGGCCTTTTCGCGGAAGTCGAGGAACAGGTTGCTGCCGTCGGCCAGGTGCAGCGTCATGAAACCGCCGCCGCCGATGTTGCCGCAGCATGGATGCACCACCGCCAGCGCATAACCGACCGCGACCGCGGCATCAACCGCATTGCCACCCCGCTTCAGGATGTCCACGCCGACTTGCGTCGCGAGATGCTGGGCGCTGACGACCATGCCGTGTTTCGCGCTGACCAGCGGTTCGTCGGGGCGCGCGGGCTGCGTCGCGCCCTGCACCTTCGCCTGCAGCGGACCGTCCTGCGCGGCGTGGCTGTCCTGCGGCTGCGCGAGCGCCGACGGCGCGCAAAACCCACAGGCCAGCGAAAACAGAAGAGCAAAGGTACCCGCGAGTGATTTGCGCATCACGAACCTCAGGTTGATATTGCTTGCATGATCGTGCATGGCCAACATTGGTGCCCGGTTGTTTTTCCCCTCTCCCGGAGGGAGAGGGGTTCAAGCTTGCAGCGCCTCGATCACCGGCGCCACCTGCGCTTCGCGACCCAGCGCGCGGCCGACTTGCGCGAGGCGCTCGGCCAGCTTCGCCGCATCCGGCGCGCACACCGTCGCGTGGCCGACCTTGCGGCCCGCACGCGGCGATTTGCCATAGTCGTGCCAATGCGTCCCGGGAATCGCGAGCAGTTTGTCGCGATCGGGCAGCGTACCGATCCAGTTGAGCATGCAGGAAGGAAAGCGCGCCGAAGTGTCGCCCAGCGGCATGCCCAGCACCGCGCGCACGTGGTTCTCGAATTGCGAGGTCACCGCGCCTTCGATCGTCCAGTGGCCGGAGTTGTGCACGCGCGGCGCCATCTCGTTTCCGAGCAGCTGGCCATCCTTCACGAACAGTTCCAGCGCGAACACGCCGACGTAATCGAGTTTTTCCGCGATCGCGCGCGCATGCGCGAAGGCTGCCTTGTCGATCTCGCCTCCGCGTACCGCAGGCGCAAGGCTGGCCGAAAGAATGCCATCGACGTGCCAGTTGCGCGTCACCGGCCAGGCGCGGAATTCGCCATCGGCCGCGCGCACCGCCACCACCGACGCCTCGAAATCGAAAGGCACGAAAGCTTCCAGGATCAAGCCACGTGTTTCG
>JAGWZT010000414.1 GCA_018971925.1 Lysobacteraceae bacterium
AGGTTGTCGTTCGGCATGACGCGGCCCTTCGACTGACGCATTCATTGTACCGGCGCGCGTTTGCGTGCAGCAGCCCGGGCTTGCACAATGCACCGTTTCGCGGCCCATCGAGGCAGGGATGACGACTCTTCTGGTCACCGGCGGCGCCGGGTTCATCGGCGGCAATTTCGTGCTGCAGGCGGTGGCCGATGGCCTGACCGTGGTCAATCTGGACAAGCTGACCTACGCCGGAAACGTCGATACGTTGAAGCCGCTGCACGGCAATCCGCGCCACGTGTTCGTGCAGGGCGACATCGGCGATCGCGCGCTGGTGGCGAAATTGCTCGCGGAACACAAGCCCGCCGCGGTGGTGAACTTCGCCGCCGAATCGCACGTGGACCGTTCCATCGATGGTCCCGCCGCGTTCATCGAAACCAACGTGGTCGGCACACTGGCGTTGCTCGAAAGCGCGCGCGATTACTGGAAGGCGCTGGATGGCGCGGCGAGGGACGCATTCCGATTCCTGCACGTCTCCACCGACGAGGTGTACGGCTCGCTGGGCGACACCGGCAAGTTCACCGAGGAAACACCGTACGCACCGAACTCGCCGTACTCGGCATCCAAGGCGTCGAGCGATCACTTGGTGCGCGCGTTCCACCACACCTACGGCCTGCCGGTGCTGACCACCAATTGCTCCAACAATTACGGGCCGTACCAGTTTCCCGAGAAGTTGATCCCGTTGATCATCGCGCGCGCACTGGACGGTGAGAAGCTGCCGGTGTACGGCGACGGCAGGAACATCCGCGACTGGCTGTTCGTGCTGGATCACTGCAGCGCGATCCGCCGCGTGCTGGAAGCGGGCAGGGTGGGTGAAACCTACAACGTGGGCGGTGATTCCGAGCGCGAGAACATTCACGTGGTGAAAACCATCTGCGCGTTGCTGGATGCGAAACGTCCATTCGGGGACGGGCGCAAGCGCGAAACGCTGATCGAGTTCGTGAAGGACCGTCCCGGACACGATCGCCGCTACGCGATCGATTCGTCGAAACTGCAGCGCGAACTGGGCTGGAAACCGAGTGTCGATTTCGAAACCGGTATCGCCCGCACGGTGGATTGGTACCTCGACAACCAGCCATGGGTGCAGCGCGTGCTGGATGGCAGCTATCGGATGGAAAGGCTGGGGCAGGCGTGAAGCCCGTTGCCGGTTGGCGGTGCGATGGCGCTGCGAAACCGATTCCGGGTTCGACCCTTCGGGTCGTCCCGGAATGACGAAGTAAAGCCGGCGGTGCGCCGGGACGATTCATCCGAGGCCGATTCGGGGTTCGACCCTGCGGGTCGCCCCGGAATGACGGGAGGAAATTTGTGGCGCCCCGGAATGACGAAAGGGCATTTGCGACACCCCGGAAAGACAATACTTCTTCGTCATTCCGGGACCGTCGAAGAGTCTCATGGTCATACCGAAAGCGCCGAAATTTTTGTGGTCATCCCAAGGCACTCAAAAAAATCTCATGGTCATTCCGGGGCTGATCCGAAGGATCGGAACCCGGAATCGGTCTCTCTCCCACTCTTGCGTCGGCGTCAATCGCCACCGAAGACTGGCAAACACGATCACACTGGTTTCAGAGCCATCCCGTGCGCGAACCCGCTGTCTACATACTGGCCACCAAGCCCTATGGCACTTTGTATGTCGGTGTGACGTCGGATCTGGTCAAGCGCATCTGGCAACATCGCAACGATGCGGTTGAGGGTTTTACAAGGCAACATGGTGTTTATCACCTGGTGCATTTCGAACAGTTTCGTTCGATGGTCGAAGCAATCGAGCGCGAGAAGGAATTGAAGAAGTGGCGGCGGGCGTGGAAGATCGCGCTGGTCGAGGAATCGAATCCGGATTGGCGGGATCTGTGGCCGGAAATCAGCCAGTGAGGGTTGGTCGGTCTGGCCGGAAACCGATTCCGGGTTCGACCCTGCGGGTCGCCCCGGAATGACGAAATGGAGCTTGCGGTGCGCCGGGACGATGCATCCGAGGCCGATTCCGGGTTCGACCCCACCAAGTTGCAAGGCGATAAGGACGACAGGCAGTGACAACCAAAAAAGGCATCATCCTCGCGGGCGGTTCCGGCACGCGGCTGTACCCGGTTACGCAGGCCATCAGCAAGCAGCTGCTGCCGGTGTACGACAAGCCGATGATCTATTACCCGCTGTCGGTGCTGATGCTGGCCGGCATCCGCGAAGTGCTGGTGATCAACACGCCGCACGAGCAGGCGTTGTTCAAGAATCTGCTGGGCGACGGTTCGCAGTGGGGCATCGAGATCAGTTACGCGGTGCAGCCGTCGCCGGACGGTCTGGCGCAGGCGTTCCTGATCGGGCGCGAATTCATCGCGGGCGATCCGTGCGCGCTGGTGCTGGGCGACAACATCTTCT
>JAGWZT010000415.1 GCA_018971925.1 Lysobacteraceae bacterium
GCAGGCCACCATCAGCGGCGTCGGCAACAGCATGCCCAACTGGCAAAAGGCGCTCGCGATCGCGGAGCAGAACCCGCACGTGCGGGGTGCCGCGCCATACGTGGAGCAGGGCGGCTGGCTCGTCGGTAACGCCGCGAATGCCGGCGCGCTCATCCGGGGCATCCTGCCAGACCAGGAACCCAAAGTCGCCGACATCGGTTCCAAGATGATTGCGGGCCGGTTGTCGGCGCTCACGCCGGGATCCTGGAATGTCGTCCTCGGCCGCGACCTGGCGTTGCAGCTCGGGGTCAACCTCGGCGACAAGGTCGTCCTGTACGCGCCCGGGGGGAGCGTGACGCCGATCGGCGTGCTTCCGCGGTTTCGCCGATTCACCGTCGCGGGCATCTTCGAGGCGGGTTTGCAGCAGTACGACTCCGGGCTTGCGATCGTCAACCTGCACGACGCCGAAAAGCTGTACCAGATGAGCGGTCCCAGTGGTGTCCGCCTGAAGCTGGACGACGTGTTCGCGGCCAACAAGGTGGCGACGACGCTGGCCAACAAGCTGGGCGATGCCTACCGCGTGCAAGGCTGGATGCAGCAGTATGCCAACATCTTCACAGCGCTCGCGATGGAAAAGATCGTGATGTTCATCATCCTGTCGCTGATCGTCGCGGTGGCGGCGTTCAACCTGGTGTCGTCGCTGGTGATGCTGGTCACCGACAAGCAATCGGACATCGCGATCCTGCGCACGCTGGGCGCGACGCCGCGCAGCATCATGGGCGTGTTCATGATCCAGGGGATGCTGATCGGCTTGATGGGCATCGTCGTCGGCGGTGTCTGCGGCGTGCTGCTCGCGACCTACCTGCCCGCGATCGCGAACGGCATCCAGAACCTCACCGGCTACCAGTTCCTGCCGGAGTCGGTTTACTACATCAACAGCGTGCCCAGCCAGTTGCGCTGGAGCGACGTGGGCTGGATCACGGGCATGGCCTTCCTGTTCTCGCTGCTGGCGACGATTTATCCCGCATGGCGGGCGTCGCGCACGCAGCCGGCGGAGGCTTTGCGTTATGAATGATCCGGTCACGAACAACGGCGCGGTGCTGCGGGTCAGCCATGTCGCCAAGACGTACAAGGAAGGCAAGTTGCGCACGCCGGTGCTGCACGACGCAAGTTTCGAAGTGGCGCGCGGCGAGACGCTGGCGATTGTCGGCGCATCGGGCTCCGGCAAAAGCACGCTGCTGCATATCGTCGGTGGCCTGGACACGCCGAGCAAGGGTTCGGTGGAATTGCAGGGACAGGAACTGTCGAAGCTCCCGGACGCCGAACGCGGACGCGTGCGCAACCGGGCACTCGGATTCGTGTATCAATTCCACCATCTGCTGCCGGAATTCACCGCGCTGGAAAACGTCGCGATGCCGCTGCTGATCCGCGGCACGGCGATCCATGAATCGCGCGAGCAATCGCAGGCGCTGCTCGAACGCGTGGGCCTGGGGCATCGGCTTGAACACAAGCCCGGCGAGCTTTCCGGCGGCGAACGCCAGCGTTGCGCCATGGCGCGCGCGCTGGTGACGCGGCCCGCGTGCGTGCTGGCGGACGAGCCCACCGGCAATCTCGATGAGCAGAATGCGTCGGCACTGTACGAACTGATGCTGGAACTCAACCGCGAAATCGGCACCGCCATCGTGCTGGTGACGCACGACCGCAACCTCGCGCGGCGCATGGACCGGGTGCTGGAACTGACCGGCGGGGCGTTGCAGCCGATGCCGCACGACGGTTAATCCGCATGTCGGCGCGCACGGAACGCCGCGCAATCCACAACGGGCCGGGGATGCTGGCCGGTGCGCTGGCGGTTCTCGCCGGCGCGGTGCTGGTGCAGGGGTTGCCGGTGCTGCCGCCACGCTGGCTGGATGCGGTGCTTGCGGTCTTTGCGCTGGCCGGTCTGTTCGCATGCCTGCGTTGGCGAGAGTTCGCCTGGTTGTGGCTGCTGCCGCTCGTGGTGGGCGCCTTTGCATGGACGGCCTTTCGCGCGGACCTGGCGATGCAGGCGCGCTTGCCGCATGCGTTGGAGAAGCAGGACATCCTGGTAACCGGCGTGGTCACGGACCTGCCACAGGTGCAGGAGGATTCGACGCGCTTCGAGTTCGATATCGCGCACGCCGAATTCGACGGACGCTCCGTCCCCGTGCAGGGTCACGTGCGCTTGTCTTGGTATGCATCGCGCCGGCAGGAAGTGCCCGCGATCCAGCCCTGTGCAACATGGCGCCTGCGCGTGCGGATGAAGCGTCCGCACGGACTGGTCAATCCCGGCGGTTTGGACTTCGAACGCTCGGCGCTGCAGAAAGGCATCATCGCGACGGGTTATGTGCGCGAGGATCCGGCCGACGCGCGGCTGG
>JAGWZT010000416.1 GCA_018971925.1 Lysobacteraceae bacterium
CCGCTTCCCCCGCGGACACGGCGCAGAAGCTCACGCTCGAACAGATCATGGCAGATCCCGACTGGATCGGGCCGCCGGTGGAGGACGAATACTGGAGCGTGGACGGCCGCAGCGTTTACTTCAAATTGAAGCGCAAGGGCTCGTCGATCCAGGATTTGTACCGCGTCTCCGCCGTGGGCGGCACGCCGGCCAAGTTGAGCGACGCCGAACTCGCCGACGCGGACGGTCCCGCGGTATTCGATCGCGCGCGTGACCACGCAACATTCATACGCCACAACGATGTGTTCGTGCGCGACGTCGCCGGCGGAACCACCCGCCAAGTCACCCGCGACGGCACTGGCAAGTTCGGCCTGCAGATTTCCGCGGACGGCAACCTGGTCAGCTGGAACCAGGCCAACGAATGGTTCGTCTGGAATGCTTCGACCGGTGTGGTTGCGCCGGCAGCAACCCTGAAGACGGAAGACAACCCCGCCGACGCCAAACCCGACCAGATGGAGCGCCTGCAGCTGAGCCTGTTCTCGACCCTGCGTTCGATCAAGGCCGACAAGGACGCCGTGCGCGAACACAACGACAAGCTGGATGCGGAAAATCCCGCGCGCGCCGTGGCGCCGTTCTACCTCGGCGACAAGCTGCGGGTGGTAATGACTTCGTTGTCGCCGAACGCGCGCTGGCTGCTGGTGGTGACGGTGCCGAAGTCGTACCAGCGCGGCAAGCACCCGGTGGTGGTGCATTACGTCAACGATTCCGGCTATCCGGAAACCGAAAACGCGCGCACCTACGTCGGCCACAACAACCCGGCACCGCAGTCGCTGTTGTTGCTGGACCTGCAGGCGCACAAGCAATACCCGCTCTCGGTAGACGATTTGCCGGGCATCCACGACGATCCGCTTCACGCGTTGCGCGCGAAGCGCATCGCGCAACTGAAGAAGCAAGGCCATGACGATGAGGCCGCCGCGCTGGCAGCGCCCAAAACGCGCCCCGTATCGATCAACTTCGTCGCGGTCGGCGAATCGGGTTATCCCGCGATCGTGTGGAGCGCGGACGGCAGCCAGCTCGCGGTGGAGCTGGTCGCCAACGACCACAAGGACCGCTGGATCGAATCCGTCGATTTCGCCAATCACAAACTGGTCACGCAGAACCGGTTGACCGACCCCGCCTGGATCAACTGGAGTTTCAACGCGCTGGGCTGGCTGCCCGACAACCGTACGCTGTGGTTCGAATCGGAAGGCTCGGGCTGGGCGCAGTTGTTCGCGAAGCCGCTGGACGGCAAGGCGCGCGCGCTGACCGGCACCGGCTTCGAAGTTTCCACGCCGGTGGTGTCGCCCGACGGCAAATGGTTTTACGTGCGTTCCAACAAACAGTCGCCGTATGACTACGACGTGTATCGCGTGCCGGTGGCGGGCGGTGTGCTGGAACAGGTGACGCACTTCGAAGGCATGGACGACTTCGTGCTCTCGCCCGATGGTTCGAAGCTCGCGGTGCTGCATTCCAGCGCCTATGTCCCGCCGCAGCTCGCGGTGGTGGACGCAAACGGCGGCAACGTGCAGAAACTCACCGACACCCGCACGCCGGAATACAAGGCGCTGTCGTCCACGTGGGTGCAACCGCAATTCGTGAAGGTGCCGAGCAGCCACGGCAAGTTCGGCGTCTGGGCCAAGTATTACCAGCCGAGCGATTACGACACGTCGCACACGCATCCGGCGGTGTTCTTCGTGCACGGCGCGGGCTACCTGCAGGACGTTGAAAAGAACTGGTCGTATTACTTCCGTGAGCAGATGTTCAACAACCTGCTGACGCAGGAAGGCTACGTGGTGCTGGACATGGATTACCGTGGCTCGGCCGGCTACGGCCGCGACTGGCGTGATGCGATTTACCGCCACATGGGTCATCCCGAAATCGAAGATTTGCTGGACGGCAAGGCGTGGCTGGTGAAAAACCACCATGTCGATCCGAAACGCGTTGGCGTGTACGGGGGCTCCTACGGCGGCTTCCTCACCGAGATGGCGCTGTTGACCGCGCCGGGCGAGTTCGCGGCGGGCGCGGCGCAACGCGCGCCGTCGGACTGGACCAGCTACAACGACGGTTACACGTCGGACATCCTCAACACGCCGCAGCTCGATCCCGAGGCGTACAAGGTTTCCTCGCCGATCGAATACGCGAAGAACCTCGCAGACCCACTGCTGATGAACCACGGCCTGATCGACAACAACGTGATGCCGGGCGACACCATCCGCCTGTACCAGCGTTTCATCGAATTGCACAAGGACAATTTCTGGATGTCGCTGTATCCGATGGATCGCCATGCATTCGAACATGCCGATGACTGGTACGACGAGTACCGCCGCATCCACGAGCTGTTCACGCGGTTCGT
>JAGWZT010000417.1 GCA_018971925.1 Lysobacteraceae bacterium
AACCGGTGTCGCCTTCCACGCCGCACACGCGCGCCGCGTGCCGCGCGATCGGCAGGCTGAAATTGCCGAGGCCGCAGAACAGGTCGAGCACGCGATCCTGTTCGCCCGGCCGCAACAACTCCAGCGCATGCGCGATCATCTTCCGGTTGATGCGCGCGTTGACCTGCACGAAATCCAGCGGCGCGAACGTCAGCTTCAATCCGTAATCCGGCAGCGCGTAATGCAGGTCGATGCTGCATGGCTCCAACGCATGCACGCTGTCGGTGCCGCCGGGCTGCAGCAGGATTGCGAACCCGTGCTCGCGCCCGAATGCGGCAAGCCTTTCCTGGTCGGCACCCGACAGTGGTTGCAAGTGGCGGAACACCAGGATGCGCGCCGCATCGCCCGCCGAAAACTCGATCTGCGGGATCGCTGCCGCGTCCTGCATGTCATTCAGCAGTGCGCCAAGCACGTCCAGCTTTTCGCCGAGCGCCGGATCCAGCACGTCGCAATGTGCAAGGTCCGCCACGAAACGCGGGTCGCGCTCGCGGAATCCCACGAGCGTCTTGCCCTTCTTCGGCACGTGTTTGACCGACAAACGCGCACGCCGTCGATAACCCCAGACGTCCGCGGTCAGCGGCGCCAGCCAGCGAACGGGCTCGACATGACCGATGCGCGCGAAGTTCTGTGCCAGCACGTTCTGCTTGGCCGCGATCTGCGCGGTCGGCGCCAGATGCTGCAACACACAGCCGCCACAGACGCCGAAGTGCGGACAGCGCGGCGCCACGCGATCGGGCGAGGCTTCGAGGATTTCCCCGGCACGCGCTTCGTCGAAGTGGCGATGCTTGCGGGTCAGCTTGGCGCGGACGCGTTCACCCGGCAGCGCATCGGCCACGAACACGGTCTTTCCTTCGACATGCGCGACACCGCGTCCGTCGTGGGAGAGACCATCGATGGAAGTTTCGAAGGTGGTGTCGCGCGGATTGCCCATCCGCGCATCTTGCCAGATGTGCCAAGCCTGCCGTGTCAAGCCCGTTGCGGTCAGAACGTGTCGCCGTCGACCGCCGCCGCGTAACCCAGCGCGACCGCGCCGGTGCCGACATTGACCATGCCGGTGATGCTCATGATGCTCCGGTACAGCGTCACGCCGGCTTCGGTGCATGCCTCGGCCAGGCCACCGTACCCCGGCAAGGCCTCAAGCTCCGCAAGGTTCCCGCCATAGCTCACGCACATCGCGGGAACCAGCAACCCGCGCTTGACGGCACGCGCAGCGTGGCCGAACAGCATTTCGGCGCCGTGCTCGAAACCGCGCGCCTTGGCCACGGGCCGGGTTTCGCCCTGGAAACATTGCAGGAGCGGTTTGATGTCGAGCGCCGTACCGAGCGTGGCACTCAACAGCCCTACGCTGCGGTCGCCCTTCTTGCGCGCCCGCGCACGCAGGTAGTGCAAATCCCGTGGCAGCATGTAGGCGTATGTTTGCGCGGCGATTTCTGACAGGCGCTCGCGGATCGGTCCGGGACCGGTATCCGCCGCAATCAGCCGCGTGGCTTCGATGGCGCCGATGCCCTGCCCCGCGAACAGGCTCTTGCTGTCGACCACGCGCATCAGGAACGGCGAGTTGTTGCCCGCGGCCTGGCGTACCGGCCGGTAGGCACCGAGGATCGCGAAACTGGCCTGCGTCGTGTTGGCGAAGATCGGGCTGCGCGTGGAGGTTACCGTCAGGCAAAACACCGCGTCGTAATCCAGCACCAGCCGGCCGAGGAACAACTCGCGGATTTCATCCACTGAAAGCGATGCGGTCTCGGCGGCGTGCCCGCGCTTGCCCACCTCGCTCTGGCAATAGCCTTCCGCCGCACCGGGATCATGCACATCGACAAACGTGTGCTCGTCGATCCTGATCGTGATCGGCATGATGATGATCTGATGGTCGTCGATGAACTTGCGCGGAAGATCGCAAGTTGCATCCACCATGAGGCCAATTCGCATGTCGCCCCCCGCAGCGTCTTCGGATCATGCGCCGCGGCGCCGGAGAATATTGTGAACCCGCGCACTTATGCGCCAGCGGCCGCCGCCCGGCCGCCGGCATGGGAGACGGCATCATGATTCCGGATCCCGGCTCATCGCGTTGCTAGCTTCGACATCCCTGTCTCAGCAAGCAACCCGGCCTTCGGCTTCCTGCCTGCGGCGCTCACCGTTGCGCGAGATGCGATTCAACGCATCTCGCAAACGCAACGACTCGCCCATGTGCTGGCCGGGATGACGACATCCTGTCGTCACTTGCGCTGCCAGTTGCCCGACGCATCCTGGTAATACCAGCCACTGCGCGCGCGGCTGATCCACTGCTTGGCAAAGGCTTCGCGCATGCGCTGTGCCCATTCGGGGTGGCCATTGG
>JAGWZT010000418.1 GCA_018971925.1 Lysobacteraceae bacterium
ACGGCCGCGCTTGTCGGCCATGCAAGCGACGAGGAACGGTTCGATGCGTTGCGGGCGGCGGAAGGCGTCGAACGCTTCCAGCAGTGTCAGGATGGTGGCGGGTTTCAGTTCGAGTGCGCGATGGGCATCGAGGTGATGGCGGCAGGTCAACGCGGCGAGCTGCGCGTGTTCGGCCGGCACCTTCAGGCGCTCGCACAATGCGGCAAGCGGCTTGAGGCCGCGGTGTTCGTGGGCGATGTGGCGCGGCAGCTCGTCTTGCGGCGTCAATGCCTTGCCGAGATCATGGGTGAACGCGCAGAAGCCGGCGAGGTCATCTCCGGGCGCGAGTCGTGCCGCCTGATCCAGCACCAGTTCCAGGTGCCGGCCGCAATCAATCTCGGGATGGTGCTCGGCACTCTGCGGCACGCCATACAGTGCATCGACTTCGGGAAACAGCACGGCCAGCGCGCCGCATTCGCGCAAGGACCGCACGAAGGCCGACGGCGCGGGTTCGGCCAGAGCCTTGCGCGTTTCCTGCCAGACGCGTTCGGGGACGAGGTGCGCGGCTTCGCCGTTCTCGACCATCGCGCGCATCAACGCCATGGTTTCGCCGGCGATGCGAAAACCGAGCGGCGCGAAGCGCGCGAGGAAACGCGCGACGCGCAGGATGCGCACGGGGTCTTCGGCGAACGCGGGCGAGACGTGCCGCAGCACGCGTTCGCGCAAATCCTTCGCGCCGCCATGCGGATCGACCAGCGCGCCCGATTCGTCGCGCGCCATTGCGTTGATGGTGAGATCGCGGCGCGCGAGATCGTCATCCAGCGTCACGTCGGGTGCAGTGTGGAAACTGAAACCGTGATAGCCCGGCCCGGTCTTGCGTTCGGTGCGCGCGAGCGCGTATTCCTCGCCGGTGTCCGGGTGCAGAAACACGGGGAAGTCCTTGCCGACGGGCTTGTAGCCCAGCGCCAGCATGTCTTGCGGCGCGGCGCCGACCACCACGTAGTCGCGGTCGCCGTGCGCCCGGCCCAGCAGCTCGTCGCGTACCGCGCCGCCGACCAGGTACACGCGGTGCGCGGGCGTCGGCACGGTCATGCGTCCTGGGTCAGGCGCGCGATGTCGAGCCGATGCGCGCGTGCGTGGCTGCCGAGCACCACCGGCAACATCGCCGCGAAGCGCCGCGGGGTGATGCCGAGGTCGGCAAACCCATTGCGGCTGCCGACCGAATCGACACCGAGCGAATGGAAGTTGTCGCGTGAAAAGGGCTTCCCCGGGATCAGTTCGGCGGCGATCGCTTGCAAGTGTCCGAGCGCACCGGGCAGCGGCAACACCATGCGGCGCAGTCCCGCAGCGTCGCGGATCATCCGCACGATCGCGACCAGTTCCAGCGTGTCGGGGCCGTACAGTTCATGGATCTTGCCGATGCTCGCGCGGTCGCCGAGGCAGCGCCGGATTGCGCCGGCCACATCGCCCACGTGCGCCGGCTGGAATTTCGCGTGCGGTTGCGCGAGCGGCAACACGGGACCCATGCGCAGCAGTTTCAGGAACCGGAACACGAAGCTGTCGTCGTTGCCGTACACCACGCTGGGCCGGTAAATGGTCCAGTCCATGCCGGAATTGCGCACCTGCGCCTCGGCCTCGCCACGCGTCTTCAGGTATTTCGACGCGCGGTTGCCGGCATTCAGCGAGCTCATCAGGTGGATGCGGCGCACGCCCGCTTGCCTGCACGCCGCGATCAATGTCGCGGTGAGGTTGACATGCGCGTGGGTGAAGGTGGTGCCGCCGGTCTCGTTGAGGATGCCGACCAGGTTGATGACGGCATCGTGGCCTGCGATGTGTTTTTCGAGTGACGCACGGTCGTACACATCGGTGCTGATGGTGCGCACGTTGGGCAGCACATTGATCGCGCGCTTCTGTTCACGGTTGCGGCTGAGCACCGTGATGCGGTGGCCGTCCCGGGCAAGCGCGGCCAGCAGGTGGCTGCCGATGAATCCGGTGCCGCCGAGTACGACGAAACGCTTGGGGGTCATGGCGAAGGTTTCCCCGTGGTGGCGGCGGGCGACACCGTTGCAGCGGGCGCGGGCGCCGGAATGCGGCACACGACCTGCTTGCGCTTGGGGTCGGCGCTCGGATCGTACGGCGTGCCGATCGCTGGCAGGCGCGAAGAGATCGGCAGCGGGTCGCCGTGCAGGCGCCAGCCATAGAGGGTTGCGAACGACATCACGCGCGTCACGTAGTCGCGGGTTTCGTTGAACGGAATCGTCAGGATGAAGGCTTCCGGATCGAGATTGCCGCGCGCGTCCACCCAGCGCTGCGCGTTGCCCGGGCCCGCGTTGTACGCGGCCGACGCCAGCCACGGGCTGCCGTCGAAGCGCACCG
>JAGWZT010000419.1 GCA_018971925.1 Lysobacteraceae bacterium
CTGGCTGGTGCATTGCTACGGCATGGTCGGAGCCGGCCGCGACAACACACCCGATTCCGGCCCCGGCACCGAACTTTACGCCGTGATCGGACAGGCGCCGCGCCAACTCGATCGCAACATCGCGCTGATCGGACGCGTGGTGCAAGGCATGCAATATCTTTCGGATTTGCCGCGCGGCAACGGCCCGATGGGCTTCTACAAGAATTCCGCGCACCAGACGAAGATCCTGCGCGTGCGTCTGGCATCCGACCTGCCAGCGCCCGAACGCATGCACCTCGAAGTGCTGCGCACCGACACGCCGACGTTCACGGCACTGGTCGAGTCCCGTCGCAACCGCTCCGACGCGTGGTACCTCTACAAGGTCGGCAAGATCGACGTCTGCAACGTACCGTTGCCGGTGCGCGAGGATCCGTCAGGCGCAGCCGATCACCACTGACCCACGGACGTCTGCGCGAAGCACGTGTGAACGCGCGCGCAACTGCCGTGGCCTGGCGCACGGACCGATGGTGGTGCAATCCAGGCTGCTGGAAAGGATTCGCTCATGGATCCCCGGTCGACGGCAGCCGCACGCGCGCCCGCTCCTTGTAACGCTGCGTTTCCAGGTCCTCCAGAACCATGTCCCATGCATCCATTCCCAGCCATGTTGGCCGCAGGCTTTCCAGGACATCCATTTCCCCCTGGTCACGACGATGCCGCAGGCGCGCCAAATAGCTCAGCACGCGTTCGGTTTGCTTGGCGTCGATGGCTGCATCCATCGCAAACTCCAGTCTGGCTCGCAACCTGTACCAGGAAGTGATAAAGCAACAGTTGTGCCAACGCCGGAAGCCCGATGAGGTGCCGCGGTGGCGCACGCGGGACACCGCCGCCACTCACGCGCGCAAGTCGATCAGAACATGTGCCCACTCGATGCCTCGGGGACCCATGGACGACGCATCCCGTGCGCAACGACAAAGTTGCGTCCGAACAAAGCCAGCGATAGTCGTCGAATCAGAACGTCACCGTTCCCTGCAACATCATGCTTCCCGCGTTCTGGCGTTCGCCCTGTTCGCGCATGTACCCGAGACGCAGCCCGAAATCGCGGGTCGGCCACAACGACAGGCCGGCACGCAATATGGCCGTGTTCCGTGACAAGCCGATGCCCTCGACGGGCAGCCAATCATTGAAGCCCGTGAAGCTCGCGTCGAACACGCCGCCGTACTGATTCAAGGCGTGCTGCCAGCTGGCGCTGCCATCGAATTCCACCTGCATTCCGTTGTCCAACCGCCAGCCTCGTTCGGCGCGCAACCCCAAGCCCGCCTGGAGACGACCTGCCGTATGGCCATCTGCCATGAGGCCGTATCCCAAACCGCCCTGTTCGGTGAAACCACCCAGGTCGAGACGCTGATATCGAACGTCCGCGAAAGGTTCGACATGCGTCGTGCCGATCTGGAACAGACGGCCGCCTTCCAATGCACCTGCAACATAGTGGCCCGTGGATCCGGTGCCTACCGGCGACCCCAGCGCACCCAGTTGCAACAGGCGCTGCATGTCCTCGCGGTACCAGCCGTTCGCAATCTGCGCACCCACGTACCACGGGCCGTTCACCAGACCGCCGTACATCGCAATATTGTTCATCCAGGTGCGGTCGTGATCCCAGGACGCGTCGAGCTGGCCGAAGCCGAGGCTCTGCCCCACCGCAAAGCCGAACAGCGCGTGCGGGCCGATGCGAATGTCGGCGCCCGCCATGCCGCCGCTGCTGCGGAAGCTCGCGCCCGCGTAACCACTGCGTTGCAAGTTGCCTTGCCAACCGAGGTCGCTGTACCACATTCCCGGCCGCACTTGTCCGCTCAACAGATCATCGAAATGTTCGAACAGCGCATTGCCGCTGGCGTCGATGCCGTCGAACAACATTGCAGCGCTGGCCGCATGCAACTGCCCCGAGAGACTCGTCAGCGTGGTCTGCGCCGCGGCCGGCGTCGTACTGTGCTGGATCGCACCGGCACCTTCCAACACGCCCGACGACAGCGCGCCTCCGGATGCAATGGTGCTATTGATCGCTTCGAACCCAACCTGCACGCGCTGCGCTGCCGAGGCCGCAGCCGGCGCCACGATGCCCATCGAGGCCGCGGCTGCGGTGATGCTGAGACCGGCAGTGTTCAAATACACCACACCGTGGCTCAAGTCGTAATGGATGGTCTTGTCCACAAACACCACGCCTGCGTCTTCGACAAGCGTTGGGTCGAATGAGCCGACGATGCCGCCCGTAGCTGCAAGTACGTTGGTATTGCCGCCAGCGGTATACCCGCTGTCTTCTCCGGTTACTTCCAGCTTGCCAGACAGCGTTGCCTTGCCGGTCACAACCAGC
>JAGWZT010000420.1 GCA_018971925.1 Lysobacteraceae bacterium
TGGGCGACTTCATCGAGGACCAGAACGCCGGCTCGCCGGTGGAAATGGCCACCGACACCGGCCTCACCGAGACCGTGCGCGACGTGCTGGCCGGCCTGACGCCGCGCGAGGCCAAGGTGCTGCGCATGCGCTTCGGCATCGACATGAATACCGACCACACGCTGGAAGAAGTCGGCAAGCAGTTCGATGTCACCCGCGAGCGCATCCGGCAGATAGAGGCCAAGGCGCTGCGCAAGTTGCGGCACCCGACCCGCAGCGAGCAATTGCGGTCGTTCCTCGATTTCGAGTGAGGGGCGGTCCCGGAAACGACTGCGCCGGCAACTCGCTGGCCGGCAGTGCACGGCATGCCGACGGGCCGACAGGCCGGCGGCTGCGCTCTGGCATAAGCAACCCGCCGTCGCCCGCCGTGCGTTCCGCGATCGCTTCGATCCATTGGCGAATACTTCCATGAACCGCATCGCCGTTTTCGTTGACGCCGGTTATTTCTACGCATCCGCCAGCGAACTCTTGTTCGGCGCGCCGCTCCGGCGCGGCGAGCTGCGCCTCGCCAACGCCGAGTTCGCGCAATACCTCACGCACTGCGCGGAAACCATCGGCGGCTGCCCGCTGCTACGCATCTACTGGTACGACGGCACCAACTCCGGTCCCACCGCCGCACACCTCGCGATGGCCTACCTCGACAACATCAAACTGCGGCTCGGCTTCGTCAACCAGTCGGGCGAGCAGAAAGGCGTGGACGGATTGATCTTCTCCGACCTCACCAACCTCGCCCGCAACCACGCCATTTCCGATGCGCTGCTGCTGGCCGGCGACGAAGACCTGCGCGTGGGCGTGCAACAGGCGCAGGAACACGGCATCCGGGTGCATCTTTTGGGCGTCGAGCCGAAAGATCCTTCCGGCAACCAGTCGGCCGCGCTGCAACGCGAAGCCGACACCCGCCGCCAGCTCGACGCCGCCGCGCTCGGGCAATTCCTGTTCCGCCGCGAATACGCCAGCACGCCATCACCCGAATCCGATCTCGCCACCGACGCGGACAACGCGCACAACCTCGCGCGCATGCAGGAACTCGCCAACGAATACGCGGCGACGCTGGATGCGAGCCAGCGCGAACTGATCCTGGCGCTGCCCGAACGCACCCCGCTGCCGCACGAACTCGACCGCGAACTGCTGCTGCGGGCGAGCGAGTTATTGGGCCGCAAGCTTGAGGAAGCCGAAAAACGCACCCTGCGCGGGGCGTTGCGCGGCGCAGTGACCGAAGGCAACCACGCCTGACGCGACACGAGCTTCCCGGGCCGCGGCCATGTCGTCGCTCACCCCATGTCGTAGAAGAACTGCTCGCTCACGACCTTGCCGTCGCGCACGTGGTACACGCCGATTTCCTCGATCTGCATCCGGCCGCGACCCTTGAACGTCATGTCCATGGAAAAGGCCACGCTGAACCAATTGCCCGCGACGATCGGATTGCTCGTGTTGCTCGCGTGCACCGCCTCGACTCCGGCGGCCCACTGGCGCCCTTTCTCGTAGATGGCTTCCAGTCCCTTGGCGTCGCCCAGCGCACCGGCGGGCGCGCCCGGCATTTCGATGCTGACCGCATCCTGCGCGTACAACTCGCGCTGCGCCTGTTCGTACTCACCCTTGCGGCACAGTTCGACCAATCGTTTGGCAATCTGTTCGGTGTTCATGGTGTACTCCGGAGGGGATGTGAATCGCCAGACTAGACCAGGCTGCTGCCAGCGTGATGTCAGCAGGGATCACCTGCTGCACGTTGTTCAGCGCGCAGACAATTCGCTGGGCATGATCGCCAAATTCCAGCCGACGATCACGGCGAGCGCCGTGATCGTCGCGCTGCGCGCGACAACATGGTTTAATTGGAGCGAGGGCCTATAGCTCAATCGGTTAGAGCAGGGGACTCATCGAAAGGTGCCGCCACGGCGAAAGCCGCGGACGGGATCGGGACGAATTCAGGGAAACCTCAGCGGCTCGGCCGGTGGCAATCCTGAGCCAAGCCGGCGGTACACCGCCGGAAGGTGCAGAGACTACCTGAGGGCTCCAGTGCCCTTGATGACAGGCTAGAGCGTCCCGCGCCCCACCAGCGAAAGCTGCGGGCGAAGAGATAGTCCGCGCCGGGCAGAAATCCCCGGGTCACGCGAATCCCTTGGTTCCAGGTTCGAGTCCTGGTGGGCCCATTCACAACGCAAGATCGCCGCGCGGTTCGGTCCCGGGGCTTGCGTTGTCGCTCGGGCGACCCTAGATAGCGCGGGCGATACCCTTGACGCACTCAAAGTTGGCGCAGGTTAGGGACCGATCCCGAGGCATTGCATGGACCTTCTGCTGCACCTCGT
>JAGWZT010000024.1 GCA_018971925.1 Lysobacteraceae bacterium
GTGCGGACCTGTTCGTGTTGTCGTCGCGTTACGAAGGCTTTCCGAACGCCCTGCTGGAAGCGATGACGGAAGGCCTCGCCTGCGTGAGTTTCGACTGCGATGCCGGTCCGCGCGAACTGATCGACCACCGCAGCAACGGTTGGCTGGTTCCCGCCGGCGATGTGCGTGCGCTGGCCGCCGCGCTCGATGCGCTGATGGGCGACGCAGATTTGCGCGCGCAGCTCGGCCGCCGCGCGCGCGACGTGGGCGCGACGTATTCCCTTGCAACGATTCTCGATCAATGGAACGCCCTGGTGACTTCGGTACTGCCTCCAAACCCCGCGCGGGCGCTGCCGCGATGAACGCTGTTTGCGATACGTCGCGCCATCCGCGGCTCGACGAAGCCGCCGGCACGCCGCGCATGCTGTTCCTGGTCCGGTCACTGCGGCAGGGCGGTGCGGAACGGCAACTGGTCGCGCTGGCGTGCGGGCTGCACCGCCGCGGCTGGCCGGTCACGGTGGTTTGCTGCTACGGCGGCGGCGTTTTCCAGGCCGAACTGGAAAAGGCAGGCGTGCCGCTGATCGACCTGCACAAGCGCGGGCGCTGGGACGTCGCCGGTTTCACGTGGCGACTGCTGCGCACGCTGCGCGAGAGCCATGCCGAGATCGTGCACGGCTACATGACACTGGGCAACATGCTGGCGTTGCTTGCGCGCGCCGCGCACCCGCGGACGCGCGTGGTGTGGGGCGTGCGTTCGACGATCATCGATCGCACGCGGCGCGACTGGCTGTCGCGGCTGAACTTCCGCATGAGCCGCAGCGCCGCGCGGCTCGCGGACGGCATCATCGCCAATTCCGAAGCCGGCGCGGCGCACCACGCGTCGCTCGGTTATCCGCACGCCCGCATCCGGGTGATTCCCAACGGCATCGACACGGAGCGGTTCCACTTCGACGCCGCGGGCCGAAACCGCATGCGTGACGAATGGCGGGCCGTCGACAACTGCATGCTGGTCGGACTGATCGGCCGCATCGACCCGATGAAGGACCACCCAACGTTCCTGCGCGCCGCGGCGCTGCTGGCGGCCTGCAACGGCCGCTTGCGCTTCGTGTGCGTCGGTGGCGGCAACCCCGGATTCGTGCAACCGATCAAGGCGCTCGCCACGCGGCTCGGGCTCGACCCGCGCCTCGTCTGGGCGGGGCCACGGAACGACATGGCCGCCGTTTACAGCGCATTGGACATCGCGGTTTCGAGTTCCTGCGGCGAAGGTTTCTCCAATGTCATCGCCGAAGCCATGGCCTGCGGGCGCCCCTGCGTGGTGACGGATGTCGGGGATTCCGCGCGCATCGTCGGGGATTGCGGCGCCGTGGTCGGGACCGGCGACCCGCCTGCGCTCGCGGACGCCATCGAACGCGTGGCGAAGAACCTCGAAGACCCCGGCCGAGCCGCCCGGCTGCACGCCGCGGCGCGCGCGCGGATCGAGGAGGCCTATTCCCTCGATGCACTGCTGCGCAATTCCGAGCAGGCATTCCGCGCGCTGCGCGGCAGGGCCGAACGAGGCTAGCCGCATGCATCCCTTCCCGCTCGTCGATCTCGTGTGGCCCACCATCTTCATCCTGGTCGCGGGCTTCGCGATCGCGTACGCGTTTACCCGCCGCATCATCCTCAGTTACTGGATCACGGCGCTGAAAGCGGGGCTGTTCCTGCTGTATTTCGGCTTTGTTTTCGACGGCACCTACACTTTCCTCGACGACTGGCGGTACCTCGATATCGGCGAGCAGCTCGCGGCCAACGGCATCGGCTTGATGAACATCATCAGCCACTATCAGTACATCGTCAGCACGGTCGCGGGCGAGAATATCGCCTACTACGTTTACAACGCCACCGCGGTGAATATGTTCGGCGCCGGGTACTACGCGCCGATCACGATCAACATCGTGTTGACCTTCCTGGAAGCAGGGCTGCTGATGAAGGCTGCGCGGACCGGACTGGGCATGGGCCGGCGCGCCGCCATCGGCCTGTTCGCATTCGTCGCGCTGGGCCCGGACATTCTGGTCTGGTCCACGATTCCCAACTTCAAGGACACGTTGGTGGCCACGGGCACCGCGGCCGCCGTGTACGCGGTGGCGCTGGTGGACAAACACCGCATCGGGCGCGCGGCGTTGCTGGCTATCGCGGCGGCGTTCGTTCTGGCGATCACGCGCCTGTACGTGCCGCTGATGCTGGGCGTCGCCTTCGGCATCACGCTGTTCCTGTCGCCGCATGGCCGGCGCAATCCCTGGCTGTGGTTGCTGGCGACCGTTGCGCTGTTCGTCGTGGTGCGGCACATCGGGCACGGCAGTCTGGTGGATGCCGTGCGCGAGCTGCGTTCCGAGATGGACAACCCGGTGAAGGGAGTGGTGCGCTTCCTGGTCACGCCGATCCCGTTCCACACCGCGCCGGGCTACGGCTTCATGAACCTCCCGCAGATGATTTACTGGACCCTGCTGCCGTTCATGTTCTACGGGCTCCGCTGCGTCTGGCGCAAGGCCACCGTATCGAGCCGATTCGTTGTCATTTATTTCATCCTGATGGTCTTGCTGTATGGCTCGTTCACCACCCTGCAGGGCGCGCGGCACAGGGTGCAGATCGACGGGCTGGTGGTGGTCTTCCAGTTCTACGGCCTGCTGGCGCTGTTTCGCCAGCGCTTCCGGCAGCATGTCCGCTATACGCCCGGCGCGTCGCCGGATGCCATTCCCGCGGACGACGTCGATGCTTCGCCGGATGCGGGTGGCGGCGAGCGTCGGCCGTACCGGGTCACCGCGCGTGCAGGTGATGCACGATGAAGGTGTGCCACGTCATCACCGGGCTCGAGGTCGGCGGCGCGGAACTGGCGCTGTGCGGCCTGCTGGAGGCGTTGAACGGGCCGGACAACACGGTCGTTGCACTCCGGGGCGAAAGCGCGCTGAGCGCGTGCGTGGCGGGCATGGCTCCACTTTCACACCTGGACATGAACCCGGGCCGCGCCACGCCCGGCGACGTGTTGCGATTGCGGAACCTCTTGCGCCGCAACCAGCCCGACGTGATCCACGCCTGGATGTATCACGCCAACCTCGTGACTTCGCTCGCGATGACCGGCCTGCGCACGCCGGTGATCTGGGGCATCCATCATTCGCTCAGCGATCTCGCGAGCGAGAAGCGCAAGACCCGGGTGGTGATCCGCGCCAACGCGTGGCTGTCCCGGTCGCCCACGCGCATCCGCTACGTGTCGGCGCTCGCGGCGAGGCAACACTCGCAATTCGGGTTTTCGGCCCGGCGCGCACTGGTGATTCCGAACGGCTATGACACGGACAAGCTCAAGCCCGATCCGGCCGCGCGCGCGCGGGTGCGGCGCGAGCTCGGCATCGACCCCGGCGCACTGGTGATCGGAATGATCGCGCGCATGCATCCCACCAAGGATCACGTGAACTTCCTGCAGGCCGCGGCGCGTTTTCTTCCGGAGCATCCCGGCACGGTGTTCGTGCTGGTCGGCGAGGGCGCGTCTGACGGCAACCCGTCATTGCTGGCTTCGATCGAGCGGCTTGGACTGCGGCCATACGTGCGGCTGTGCGGCAAGCGCGCGGATATCCCCGCGCTGAACGCGGTTTTCGACATCGCGACGCTGTCTTCGCGCGGCGAGGCATTCCCCAACGCCGTCGCCGAGGCGATGGCGTGCGGAACACCCTGCGTCGCCACCGACGTCGGAGACGCGGCTTTGATCATCGGCAGGACCGGCGTGGTGGTGCCGCCGCGCAACGCGGCTGCGCTCAGTCAAGGCTGGACGCAGCTTGCGGATCTGTCCCCATCCGAACGCCAGATGCTGGGTTCGCGCGCGCGCGAACGCATCGTCGAATGCTTTGCACGCAAGGCAATCGCGCACCGCCTCGTGGAACTTTATCGGGAACTGGTAAACACGCCATGCGCAGACCCATAAGATTGAATCGCAACTTCTGCAGAAAGCTGTGGCCCGGCATGCAACGCGGCTGCCCCGACCCACGCGGCCTGCTGGATGCAGGCATAAGCGACAGCGATGCCAACGAGATCCTGGTCAGGATGAAGATCCACGGTGTTTTCAAGACCACGTGGTCCGACCGCTTCCCGCAAACCACGCGCCTGCTCGCGAGCAGCGGCTTGTCGCCGCAGGCGGTGATCGCCGACGTGGGTGCGTCCGACGGCAGCACGTCGCTGAGCGTGATGCAGGCGATGCGCTTCGGGCGCTACTACGTGACCGACCGGTACGTCGAGGCTTACGCCTGCACGACCCGGAAGGGCATGTTCTTTTGCGACGAACACGCCAATCCCTTCATGTTCGCCAATCGTTTTGTCGTCATCTACAACGAGACCGGCGAGGCGCCCCGCTCGCAATCCGGCATCGTGAAGAACCTGTTCGCGGGTTTCGACATGGCCAAGTGCAAGGACGTGCGCAAGGTCCCGCTCATGAATCGCGCGCTGCTGCCGAAGCTCGGCGACGACGTACGCCTGGAACGGTACGACATTTTCGAGGCGTGGCCGCACGAGAAGGCAGACCTCGTGATCGCCGCCAACATCCTCAACCGCGATTACTTCGCGGATTCCCTGCTCAGCGACGCCCTGCGGAACCTGAAGGGAGCCCTGAAGGATGGCGGCAGACTGGCCCTGATCGAAAACCGGCCCGCCGAGCAATCGAACCTGTTCCGCCTCGAACATGGCCGCTTCATCGTCGAAAGCCAGGTCGGCGCGGGCAGCGACGTCAAGGCACTCGTGACCGGACTGGCGTGACGCACTCGGATGGCACCCGTCACGCCATGGAGTTGCAAGCAACCTGGAACCACGCAAATGATCGCCCACGCACCTTCGCTCGATCCGATCCTCGCGTTGCGATTCACGCGGCGCAAGGAATCGTGGGTGGCGGCGTCATCCGGACGTTTCTACAAGATCAGCCGGAAAAGCGACGATCCGCTGCGCGACCTCGTCGATCCGGCGTGCATCGGCACCAGCCTGCGGGAATACACCAACGTGTGTTTCCTGCACGGGCTCGATGAGGCCGTGTGCCATCCCGAAAGCATCGACCGCGCCTGCATCGTTTACCCGCTCCTGAGCGGCCCCGATCTGCGCACCTTGTTGATCAGCCACGTTTCGGCCGAGCAACGCGAAACTTCCCTGCAAAGCGCGATGCGCCTGCTGGCGCGCCTGCATCACGGCGACGCGGCCGGTCATCCCGTCAAGGATTACCGGCGCGACGGCTTCCTCGCACCGCCGCCTGCCGTGCTGGAGCGCATGGCGGGCCGCGGGCGCACACTCGTCGTCACGGGGTTCGAAGCGAGGAATTTCCGCTTCGACCGCAGCCGCAACGCATGGTTCTTCTTCGATCCGCACCACGTCTGGAGCGGCTATCCCGAGGAAGATTTCGCGCGCTTCGTGATCTCGCTGCTGATGATCAGGGGCCGTCGCGGCGGACTGCGCCTTTGGACCGGGTTCGACCGCTTTCGATTGCGCGATGCCTACGAGACGCGCGCGCCCGCGAAACTCGACGACGTGTTGCTGAATTATTTCCTGCGCGAGGAACTGGCCATGCGCAGGTTTCATGCAACCAGGCTGGCGCGCCGGATGCCCGCGGCCGCGCGCGCTTTCGTGATGGCTTACACGCGCCTCTATTACCACCGGCTGCAACGCGCGCTGGTGGCACAGCGCTTTTGAACAACATGAACGGGCGAAGATTACGACGCATTCACCGGTGGCCGCGCATGCTCGGGTTCCGGCGCTTGCAGCACCGTGAACCTGCCCGCGGATTCGCAACAGCGGCGTGTCGGCTTCCCCGACCGAACCGCCCAGCGCGCATTGCGTTCGACTTTTCTCTCTCTTGAAAAATGGAAGCTGCGAAATGCCGGAGCTCGACAAACCATTTCCGACCGGGTTGGTGATCGGTCCGATGCGTACCGGATCGACCTGGTTGTACGAATACCTCTCGTCGCGCGCGGACGTCTGCCTGCCCAGGGACGTCAAGGAGACGTTCTATTTCGCCGAGAACTACGGCAAGGGCGAGGACTGGTACGAAAGCCATTTCCGGCATTACGACCCGGCGCACCATCGGGCCATCATCGATGTCTCGCCCACGCTGTTCCCGAACCACGATGCCATCGCACGGGTGAGGAAAGACCTGCGCAATCCCGTCCTGATGGCAACCCTGAGGCAGCCCATCGACAGGGCCTGGTCGCACTACATGCACCTGCGCCAGTACGGCGCGACCAACCTGGACTTCGACACGGCCGTGCGGGAAATCCCGGCCATCATCGACGCGAGCCTGTACGCCAAGCACCTTGCGTGCTGGCTGGATGAATTCGGCCGCGGCGCGGTGCGCATCACGTTTTACAGCGACCTCAAGAAACACCAGGCGGAATACGTTCGGCAAGTCAACGAAGCGTTTGGCCTGCCGGCCACCGCCGCGGACACTTTGCCGGCGGCGAAGGTCAACTCCGGCAGCCTGCCACGCAACCTGCTGTTGGCGCAGGTGACGCGCCGCGCCGCGGCCACGCTGCGCCGCAGTGGATTGCACCCGCTCGTCAACGCCGGCAAGCGCATCGGCCTGTCGAACCTGGTGTACGGACGCTCGCGCGGCGCGGCGGCGCAGCCGAAGATGCGTCCCGGCACGCGCGGCTACCTGGCCGAACGATTCGCCACCGACCTGGACGATCTGGAGCGCCTGCTCAACATCAAGCTGGATGCCTGGCGCGAACAGCGGACGCCGCCGCGCAAGGCTTCGCGTCAGGCGTGAGCTTCGCGCGGGGCCTGCCGTGTGCGGCTTTGTTCCAGCCACGCCTGGAATGTCAGCACGTCCCACAGCCGATGGTGTTCACGCGCACGTCCGGCGACGTGGTCGTTCCACATCTTGCGAATCGGTGCCGGATCGAAACAGCCCTCGTCGCGCAACCGCCGCTCGTCGAGCAACGCCTCCGCCCAATCGCGCAGCGGCCCGCGCAACCATCCGTCGATGGGCACGCTGAAGCCTTTCTTGGGGCGGTCGATCAACCTGCGCGGCACGTACTGGTACAGCACCTGGCGCAGCAGCCACTTCGCCTGCCCGTCGCGCAGTTTCTGCCGCAGCGGAGTTCGCCACGCGTATTCCACCACGCGATGGTCCAGCAACGGCACGCGGGCTTCGAGGCTGACGGCCATGCTGGCGCGATCCACCTTCACCAGGATGTCGTCGGGCAGGTAGCCGATCAGATCGGCGTACATCATGCGTTCCACCGGGTCGCGCAGGTCGGGCCAATGCGCGAAATCGGACAGTTCGATTTCCGGTTCCCTGGATTGCAGCACGACGGATTCCGGTTCGAACCAGTGCGACACCAGCAGCTGGTAACGCGCATCGCCGGAAGACGCCTGCAGCATCCGGCCCAACAGCCCGGTCTTGGTGCCCGGGTTCCTGATCCGCAGCCGCGCCGGCAAGCCGCGATTGGCGCCGCGGAAAAAGGCTTCGTACAGGCGGGGGCGCGCGCGCAGCGAACGCGCGAAGCCGGCGCGCATCGGGCCGGGAACCGAATCCAGCCAGCGTCCGACCCGCACCGCCCACGCATAGCGGCTGTAGCCGGCGAACAATTCGTCGCCGCCATCGCCCGACAGCGAGACCGTGACCTGGCTGCGCGCGAGCTTCGACACCAGGTACGTCGGGATCTGCGAGGAATCGGAGAACGGTTCGTCGAACATCGTCGGCAACATCGGGATCACGTCCAGCGCGTCCTGCGCGGTCACGTACAGCTCGTTGTGATCGGTGCCGAGATGGCGCGCGACCTCTTTCGCGAATTTCGCCTCGTCGTGGTCCTGTTCGTGGAATCCGATCGAAAACGTGCGCACGGGACGCGCCGATTGCACCTGCATCAGCGCCACGACCGTCGAGGAATCCACGCCACCGGACAGGAACGCGCCCAATGGCACGTCCGCTTCCATGCGCAGCGCGACCGCATCGCGCAGCAGGCGATCGAGTCCGTCGATCGCCTCAGCGTCGGACAATTCGTCGCGCCCGCGCGAGGCAACGTCCGCGACCGACCAGTACTTGTGGATGCGTGCCGGCAATGCCGCGATCGCGCCCGCGCTCGCGGCGCCCCCGGCATCCATGCGCAACATCGTGCCGGGCGGCAATTTGAAAATGTTCTGATAGATCGAACACGGCTGGGGGATGTAGTTGTGGCGCAACAGCAGGCACAACGCGCCGCGATCGACGCGTCCTTCGAAACCCGGCAACGCGGCGATCGCCTTCAACTCGGAGCCGAACGCGAACATCGATCCTGCCCAGCCGTAGTAGAGCGGTTTGATGCCGAGGCGGTCGCGCACCAGCGTCAGCGCGCGCGTCTCGCGATCCCACAACGCGAACGCGAACATGCCGATGAATCGCCGCACCGCGCCCTCGGGCCCCCACTGCTCGATCGCGGCCAGCATCACCTCGGTATCGGAGTGCCCGCGGAGGCGCGCGCCGGAGGCCTCGAGATCCGGGCGCAGGCGGCGGTGGTTGTACACCTCGCCGTTGAACACCATGGTGTAACGGCCGCTGGCGGACACCATCGGTTGGCGTCCCTCCGGCGACAAGTCGATCACCGACAGGCGCCGGTGCCCCAGCCACATGCCCGCGTCGGCATCCCGCCAGATGCCCGCATCGTCGGGGCCGCGATGGCCGATCGCGCGCGTCATGCTGTCCACGGACGCGGCGCCGCGATCCGCATCGAGACGCCTGGCAACATCCCAGAATCCGGCGATTCCGCACATGGACAACTCCTCCAACCCGTGTGTGTGCAATCTCCACACGATGAGCTTCTTACGATGATCCCGCGTTGCTGAACAACCGCCGCCGCGCGGCACCGCCGTTCGGCAACGCGTCATATGCGAGGCGGTACGCTCCCGGGCGTTTCGGTTCATCGCACCGTCGGCGACGCATCGCGTTCTCGACACCCGGCGCCATGCCGTTCGCACCATCCGAACGCGATCCTGAACGCGTCCCAAGGATCAATGAATGCCACAACCCATGGCCGAACGGAATGCCGGGCGAACCGGACCGATGCCCGACAGGCCCATCTTCATCGTCGGGGCGGGCCGCAGCGGCTCGACGGTTTTCCATCGCATGTTTTGCGAACACCCGAATGTCGCGTGGCAGTCGCCGCTGTCTGACAAATTCCCCGCGCATCCGGGCTTGAACCGGGCACTGCTGCACATGGCGCATTGGCCCGCGCTCGGGAAATTCCTGACGGGCTATTTGCGACCGGGCGAGCGTTACCAATTCTGGGATCATTACTGCCGCGGTTTTCCGCGGCCCTGCAGGGATTTGTTGGCCTCCGACGTCACGCCCGTGCACCGGCGCAGGATACCGCCCGCCCTCGCGCAACTCGCCACACCGAGCCGCCGTCGTGTGCTGATCAAGATCACCGGATGGCCGCGCATCGGATTCCTGCGCGAATTGTTTCCGCATGCGAAGTTCATCCACGTTTATCGCGACGGCAGGGCGGTAGCAAGTTCGCTGCTTGCGGTGCGGTTCTGGCGCGGATGGGAAGGCCCGCCGCAATGGGGCTTCGGCAAGCTCGACCCGCTGCAGCAGGCCGAATGGGATCACCACGGCCGTTCGTTCGTCGCGCTGGCCGGCATCCAATGGAAACTGCTGATGCTGGCGATGGACAAGGCCGTGGTGAACGTCCCCGCAACCGATCTCATGCACGTGCGCTACGAAGACTTCATCGAAGATCCGGTGACCACGTTCAGGAACGTCGCGGAATTCTGCGAGTTGGACTGGCGGGCGTCGTTCGAAAACTCGATCAGGCGAAAACGGCTGGAGACCGCGAATGAAAAATGGCGGGACCACCTGAGCCTTGAGCAGCAGGCGTTGCTTGAAGAAGTTCTCGCCGAAAGCCTGCAACGTTACGGATATCCGCCGCGCCGATGAACCGTTGCTGTGCGCAGCCTTGCGCGGCGCTGAACACGAATGCGCCAGCGCTTTACGCGGCACCACGCGGGTAGTAACACGAGTCTGCCGCCCTGTACGGAATCACCCTATGAACGCGCACGCAAGGGGACGTAATCGTCAGCGATGGATTTGGAGTGGCTGCGCATTCCTGTTGTGCGCCCTGGCGAGTGCGCCGGTGTGGTCTGTGTGTCCGAAACTCCTGATGACCGCGGGTTTGAACATCCACAAGCAGACGAATCCGCAGCAGGCCGCGTATTGGGGCCAGACGGTGGGCGTGCAGGGCTTCATGATCAATTACGTCGCAACCGATTGGCAAACGGATGTCGGCACCGACCCGGACAGCGGCATTTGGAAATTGCTGCGCCGGTTCCAGTCCATCTATTCGCAACATGGCGTCACCGACAACTTCATCAAGATCGGGCTGTACCGGGGACACGATTGGCACGATGCCGGGCAAACCGCGAAAGCAACCAGGAATCTCGCGCACGCGGCAGCGTTGGCGCGATACGCGGGGCTGAAAGGCCTGGCGCTGGATCTGGAACCGTACAAGCCCACCTGGGGTGGTTCGGCGGGGGGCCCGGAACTGGCGAAGCTCGTCGAGTCTGAAGGCCGCAGGATGGGCCAGGCGATGCATGACGCCTACCCCGGCATGACCTTGATCGTGTTGCCGGACGTATTGCGGGAAACCGAACACGAGAAAAAAGCGTCCAGTGACTGGGCCGGCACGCACCACGGTGGCTACCAGCTTTCCGTTGCCTTCGTGCGCGGCCTTCTTTCGGTTCCGTGGTCGCATGTGGTGATCGGCACCGAGTTCACCTACAGCGCGCACGCGGAACGGATCGTGCCGTACATGCGGGAAGCTGCGGAACGCTATCGCAATGTCGTCACCCCACACGGCGAGCTGAAAAGCACCTTCGGCGTCGCGCCGGGCCTCTGGCCGCTGGGTCCCACGGCCAGGGACAAGTCCGCGCGCTTCAGTCCGGCGGAATTCAGGCAACGCCTGCAGGTCGCGTTCGATGCATCGAATCAGTACGTGTGGATTTACGGATCCGGCAGCGCGTGGCAAAAGGACGGACCATTCGGCCCGGTGCCGGGGCCGGTCGCGACCAGTTTCCGGCAATTCCTGGACGTGATTCACCAGGTCCGCGCGAGCTGCGCCGCGCCACGGTCGCCGGGGACGCACGGAACGCCGCAGGACACGAAGTAACGCGACGGCAATGCAGAAAGTCATCCTCTTCGCCAACACCGACTGGTACCTCTTCAACTTCCGGCGCTCGCTCGCGCTGGCGTTGCAGGCCGAAGGCTACGACGTGCTGTTGCTGTCGCCCTCCGGCAAGTACGGTCCGCGCCTGCGCGCGCTGGGGCTGCGCTGGCAGCCGCTGCAAATGGACCGGCGCAGCGTGAATCCGCTGCGTGAGACGGCGCTGCTTTTGCGAGTGGTCACGCTGCTGCGTCGAGAGCGGCCGGCGCTGCTCCACAACTTCACCATCAAGAGCGCCGTGTACGGATCACTCGCGGCGCGCATGGCCCGCGTGCCCGCGCGCATCAATGCCGTGGACGGTCTGGGCTACGTGTTCGCAAGCAATGATCGCAAGGCGCGCGTGTTGCGCCCCGCTGTGCGCGCACTGCTGCGTTCGGCACTGCGCGGCCGCAATACGCGGCTGATCCTGCAGAACCCCGACGACAAGGCCGCCTTCGAACAATTCAAGCTGGTCGAATCCAGCCGTGTGAAGTTGATTCCCGGTGCAGGCGTGGACTGCACGCGGTTCACGCCGCGCACCACGCGGCGCAGCACCGCCGGCGGACCCGTGCGAATCCTGCTCGCCGCGCGGTTGCTGTGGGAAAAGGGCATTGCCGAATATGCGCAGGCCGCCCGGAGCCTGCGGGCACAGGGAAGGGACGTCCGCTTCCTGCTCGCCGGCACGCCCGACCCGGGAAATCCGGCGGCGGTACCCGAGGCGACGCTGCGCGGGTGGGTGGAAGAGGGTGTGCTCGAATGGCTCGGGCACGTCGGCAACATGCGTGAGCTCTACGCATCGGTGGATATCGTGGTGTTGCCGAGCTACTACCGCGAGGGCATTCCCACGTCCCTCACCGAAGGCGCGGCCTGCGGATTGCCGTTGATCACCACCGACATGCCAGGCTGCCGCGAGGTGGTGACGGACGGCGAGGACGGCTTGTTGATCCAGCCGCGCGACGCCGAGGCA
>JAGWZT010000421.1 GCA_018971925.1 Lysobacteraceae bacterium
GACACCGCGGGCAGCGGGAAACTGTTCGACATCGCGTGCCGCTCCATCCCGGGCGGCGTCAACAGCACCGCGCGCGCAACGTGGTCGGGCTGGACGCCGTACCCGTTGTTTGTCCAAGGCGGCACCGGCTCGCGGCTCACCGACGTCGATGGCAACGAGTACATCGATTACCTGCTGGGCCTGGGTCCGATGCTGCTCGGTCACCGGCCGCCGCGCGTCACGCAGGCGGTGGTGGATTTCATCCAGCAGCGCGGCACCGTGTTCGCGCTGCCGACGGCGGACGAGGCGAAGCTGGCCGACAAGATCATCGCCGCGGTGCCCAGCGTCGAACAGGTGCGCCTGTGCAACACCGGCACCGAGGCCGTGCTGTATGCGACGCGCCTTGCGCGCGCCTTCACCAGGCGGCCCAAGCTGATCCGCTTCGAAGGCATGTACCACGGCTTTTCCGATCAGGTGTACTGGAGCAAGCACCCGGACATCGCCAAGGCCGGTCCCGATGCGCATCCGGTGCCGGTGCCGCAAGGCCCGGGTCTGCCGCATGGCCTCGACGAGAACCTGATCATCCTGCCGTGGAACGACGTTGACGCGCTGGCCGACGCGATCAAGCGCGAAGGCGACCGGATCGCCGCGGTCATCACCGAACCCGTGATGTGCAACACCGGCTGCATCCTGCCGAAACCCGGTTATCTCGAGGCGATGCGCGAACTCACCGCGCGCCACGGCATCGTGCTGCTGTTCGACGAAGTCATCACCGGTTTCCGGCTCGGCCTCGGCGGCGCGCAGGCGCGGCTCGGCGTGAAGCCGGATCTCTCGGTATTCGCCAAGGGCCTGGGCGGCGGGTTTCCCGTCGCGGCCTGTGGCGGCCGCGCCGACATCATGGCCCTGGTCGCCAACGGCAAGGTTTCGATGGCCGGCACCTACGCCGCCAACGGCATCGCCATCGCGGCGGCCAACGCGGCGCTGGACGAGTTGGCGACGCCCGGCCTGTTCGCGAAGCTGGACGCGATTTCCGACGAGCTGCGCGTCGGCCTCGGCAAGGTTCTCGGCGATGCGGGCTTGCCCGCGTATGTCGTCGGCGTGGGGCCGCTGATGCAGGTGTGGTTCGCGAAGGAACCGATCCACAACTATCGCGACGCCGAGCGCCACGCCGACCAGAAGCTGTTCGATCGCTGGTGGCGAGGCATGTTGGGGCGCGGTGTGCTGTTCCACCCGGGTGCCTACGAAAACCTGTTCGTCTCGACCGCGCACACCCGCGAGGACATCGCGCAGACACTGGCGGTGGCGAAAGACGTTGCGACGGAGCTTGCGCGCGGCGTCTGACTACCGCCGCCGGGATTTCACGGTTTGGTGGGTGCCACCCGGCCCCCCGGCAAGGGGAGATGCACGAACCTGCCCGCCGCCACCACGTGGCGCCATGCGTTTTGCATCGACGATGAATGGAGCGGCCTCGCGCGGACGGCCTGTTGCGCGCGGGCGCTGCAGGCCGCGAGGTTGACCGGCAAAAAGCCGCTTGCAATCCGGAACGTCGGCAGTCTCATCGTGATCCCCTGGTTCGTGAAAAGGTCCCCACCCATCTGCAACGTCCGGTGGCGGGCGCCGGTTGACAGGCGACCGAGGGATGCGGCTGGGGCACGAGCCCGCGGCGGCCCGTCCTTTGCGCGCTGGCTCGCGCGATTTCGCCGCTGTCAGATTTTCCTCAACGAACTGTCTCACAACCTTCATGCGCGGGTGGTCGAATGCCGGGGAGGCCGGGAGCGCTTGACCGCCGCCGTCATCCCAGACGGCCCGATGCGGTCGGCGGGTCGGCCCGACAACACCCCCTTGTTCGACAGGAGTCCCCGCATGCCACGCGCGCAGATCATTCGAAAGACATTCCTGGCCGCCTCGATCGCGGCCGCAGGCTTCACGTTGCTGGCTTTCGCCCAGTCCGCACCCAACCACGACGACCAGACATCCGGTCCCGTCCGGCCGATCAGCCCCGGCCACGGCATCGGCTTCCGGTCTCCGCAGGACGCCGTGCCCACCGCCACGCCCATCAAGCACCTGGTGGTGATCTTCGACGAGAACCGTTCCTTCGATCACTATTTCGGCACCTATCCCGATGCCACGAACCCGCGCGGCGAGCCCGCTTTTCACGCCGCGTCGTGGACGCCGGCCGTCGATGGATTGACGCCCACGTTGCTGACGCACAATCCGAACACGCAGAACCCGGTGAACGGCGTCGATGGCGTCAATCCGTTCCGGCTGGATCGCACCCAGGCCAATACCGAAGGCCAGAA
>JAGWZT010000422.1 GCA_018971925.1 Lysobacteraceae bacterium
CGCGGTTTTCGCTTCGATGGCGGCCATCCATGGCCTTGTTCGAAGGGAAGCGAAGCGGCTTGCTCTGTCGGTTCATGTGCGCAGGAAGCGCGCCGAACTGGGGCCTCTCGAACACGGCGAGCGGACAGCGGATCAGTCCGAAGGATGGCGCACAGGAAGTGCGCCAGTTCGCCGCAGGCACAGGGATGTGCCGTCGACGAACCCCGGTGGACGTGAGCGCACCCGAAGCACACGGATGTGAGAAGGGCGTGTTCGCGGGGTGGCCTTCTCTTTGGTGACTTTTCTCTTGGTCACGCAAGAGAAAGTCACCCCCACGCTCGGAGGCGCGCGGAAAAAGACATGGATGTCGCAATAGAAATGCGGGTGTTATGCACGCTGGCGAGCGGAGCTAGCACCAGACCAGTTGCGCGTGTCACCCGCGCAGCGCGACGCCCGTGAGCATCCCGCGCGCGATCATCACCTCGCGCTTGGAACGAAACAGAAGGTGCCGCCGCCGCCCGCCGAGTTGCCGCCACAGCACGGCGGCACGTACCGCGGCCAGCAACAGCGCGCGGACGCGCTGGGCCTGCACGGGTTGCCGCAGGTACAGCGGGTTGCCGACGACGGTGATGCGCGGCTTCAGGCCCGACAGGTTGGTGCTGTAAAGGTCGGCGAGCCGGGCGATGATGGTGGGGTGGGTGAGGGGAAAGTGCTGCAGCTGGCGCTGCATGCCGGTCAGGCCCTCGCCAAGCTGGCGGTTGATGTCGGGATGGGCAGCAAGGCTGCGTTCCAGCTTCATCACGTTGATCAGCATGTGGAACAGCGGCAGGTCGCGGTCGTTGCCTTCGACTTGTTCGACCAGCACGCGCAGGCCGCGCCGCACGCCGCGGTTGCCGCCGAACACGTCGGCTGCGCTGGCGGATTCCAGTTTGAACACGCTGGCCAGGCTGGCTCCCATCGCTTCGGGATCGCAGTCGCCCTCGCGCGCCAGCTCACGCACCAGTGACAGCGCCTGGAACACACCCGCCAACGCCAGCACGCGCGATTCCTTCATCACTGGCCTCCGATCTGCTGCGCGTCGGTGGCGTCGATGACGGCACCACCGAGGCATTCGTCGCCGCGATAGAACACCACCGATTGTCCCGGCGCGACCGCGCGTTGCGTTCCATCGAAACGTACCATGCAACGATCGCCACCCACCTCGACGTGGCACGCCTGCGCGGGCTGCCGGTAGCGCGTCATCGCGGCGCAATCGAAAGACGCCGCCGGCGGAATGCCGGCGATCCAGTGCGCACCGCTTGCGGTCAGCGAGTGCGATTGCAGCCACCGGTTGTCGTGGCCCTGGTCGACATACACGATGTTGGCGGCAACATCCTTGCCGATCACGTACCAGGGTTCGCCGCTGCCGTCGGCGCGGCCGCCGATGTGCAAGCCGGATCGCTGGCCCGGCGTGTAGAACATCGCGCCCTGGTGTTCACCCAAGGTATGGCCATCCGGATCGCGCAATTCGCCGGCCTGTACTGGCAGGTAGGTCGAAAGGAACGCCCGAAAATCCCGCTCGCCGATGAAGCAGATGCCGGTGGAATCCCTTTTCGCGGCGACCGGCAGGCCCGCATCCTTGGCCATGCGGCGCACTTCGGTCTTGTGCAGTTCGCCTAGCGGGAACATCGCCGCGCCGAGCTGATCCTGATCCAGCATGTGCATGAAATAGGTCTGGTCCTTGCCGGTGTCCCGCGCGCGCAGCAGCCGCCAGCGGCCGTCAACGCAATCGTTGCGGGCATAGTGACCCGTCGCGATTTTTTCCGCGCCATCCGCGCGTGCAGCTTCAAGAAACGTGCCGAACTTGATCTCGCGGTTGCACAGCACGTCGGGATTGGGCGTGCGTCCGGCGCGGTACTCGTCGAGGAAGTACGCGAACACCCGCTCGCGGTACTCGGCCGCGAAGTTGGCGCTGCGGAACGGAATGCCCAGCTTCGCGCACACGGCCAATGCGTCCTTTCGGTCCGCATCGGCGTGACACCCTGACATGCCCTGGTGGCCGGGGTCTTCGTCCTCCCAGTTCAGCATGAAGAACCCGGACACGTCGTGACCGGCATTTTTCAGCAGCAGGGCTGCCACCGAGGAATCGACCCCGCCGGACATGCCGACCGTGACCCGCATGTCAGGGCCTGTTGCCAGCCACCGAAACGGACCGCGTTGCTTCCGCAGCGGTTGCCAGACAAGGTGCGTGTCGCAGCGCCATGGCGGTTCCATGGTCAAGGCGCGCACCGCCGTATGGCGTCCGCTGCGGAGCAACTCT
>JAGWZT010000423.1 GCA_018971925.1 Lysobacteraceae bacterium
TCGCGCCAGCGCGTCAGCAACTGCCAGATACGTTGCCAGTACACCAGCGTGATCGCGAGGATCGCGCCGGCCTGGATGCCCACGTTGAACAAATCCGAGCGCGCGCCCAGCCAGTGTTCGGCGATCAGCAAATGCCCGGTCGAGGAAATCGGCAGGAACTCGGTGATGCCCTCGATGATGCCGAGCAGGATGACATTGACAAGATCGTGCATGGGCGCGCTTCAGCGGAAAAGTTGCGCAAGTGTACGCGGGCAGCGGGGGCTCGGCACGGGGTCCCGTTTTCGTAATACCCTGAACGCGGGCAGCGTGGCTGCCACGGAGGATCGCAACGATGGCATCATGCTTGCGCTGGCGATCCGGTTCGTCCGCGGCCGGCAACGCAACGCCACCAACGCACGCGCTCTTGTTCGCGCCGGGCGGTACCATCGCAGTCACTTCGAGGGAGCCAACATGGTGATCGACGCGCAGCCGCGCTATACACGTACCGCCATCTTCCTCCACTGGCTGGTCCTCGCGCTGCTGATCGCGCAATACACCATCGCCTGGACGATGCCGCACATCGGCCGCAACACGCCGGTGACGACGCTCATCAGCCTGCACTTCTCGATCGGCGTACTGATCCTCGGTGTCATCATCGTTCGCCTGATCTGGCGCGTCATCCACGGTGAGCCCACGCCCGAAGCGGGCGTGCCGCCCTGGCAGGTGCGCTCGGCGCGCGGCATCCACTGGCTGCTCTACCTGCTGCTGGTCGTGGTGCCCGTGCTGGGTTGGATCAACGCTTCGTACCGCGGCATGCCGGTCACGTTCTTCGGTCTCGTCCAGGTGCCGCAGCTGGTCGCCACCCACGACGCCGCGTGGCGCTGGACCGGCGACATCCACACCCTGGTTGCGGAATACGCGATCCTGCCGCTGGTGGGCCTGCACGTCGCCGCGGCCCTGTATCACTACTTCATTCGCCGCGATCGCGTGCTGCAACGGATGCTGCCGGGCGTGTGAAGCCGCCGAAGAAAGATGCAAGGGCCGCCGCGCCCGGAAGCGCATCCGGCCGGAGGTGGTGGTCGATCCGTCACGCGCGATCCAGCGGACTCAGAACTCCGTGGCCGCCGCGGTTCAACACGTGCGTGTAGATTTGCGTGGTGGCGACGTCCTTGTGGCCCAGCAATTCCTGGATCGTGCGGATGTCGTGTCCGGCTTCCAGCAAATGCGTAGCGAACGAATGCCGCAAGGTGTGGCAGGTTGCGGGTTTGTTGATGTGCGCCACGCGCACCGCGTGCTTCACTGCGCGCTGCAACACTGTCTCATCGATGTGATGGCGGCGCGTTTCACCCGAGCGCGGATCAATGCTGCGGGCGGATGCCGGGAACACGTATTGCCAAGCCCACTCGCGTGCCGCGCCCGGATACTTGCGCGTCAAGGCATCGGGCAACCAGACCGCGCCGAAACCTGCGTCCAGGTCACGCTGGTGCACGAGGCGGGCTTCCGCCATCTGGTTCTGCAACGCCTCGATCGCCATCGCCGGCAGCATGGTACGGCGATCCTTGTCGCCCTTGCCACGGCGCACCGTGATTTCACGGCGGGCGAAATCCACGTCCTGCACGCGTAACCGCACGCATTCCATCAAGCGCAACCCCGCGCCATACAACAGGCTCGCCATCAGCCACGGCACGCCCTGCAGCTCGGCCAACAACGCCGCAACCTCGTCGCGGGCCAACACGACCGGCAACCGCTTGGGACGTTTCGCGCGCCGGATGTTGTCCACCCATGGCAGCTCCTGCTGCAGCACTTCCCGATAAAGGAACAGCAAGGCGGACAGCGCCTGGTTCTGGGTGGATGCCGAGACATGGCCATGCGTTGCGAGCCGTGTCAGGAACCGTTCCACCTCCCGCGCGCCCATGTCGCGCGGGTGCCGCTTGCCGTTGGCAAGAATGAAGCGACGGACCCAGCCGACGTAGGCCTCCTCCGTCCTGATCGACAACCCCAGCCGGCGCATGCGTCCGCGCATGCGGTCCAGGAGCCGCGGCTGCCGGCTTGGGTCGACAGCCCGCTTGCTTGCCGTCGGCGGATCAACGTAGGAAGATCGCATGGGGGTCACCTTGCTCGCTCGGAATTACGGCGAGATTAGGCGGCAGTACTACCCGGCGCGATCGGTGTAAAGCCATGATTCTTGTAGGCGCTCACCAACATTCCGAAGCAGATCACCCCAACTAGGTGGTGGAGCTACGCTCCATCGTGCCGTACAAACATGCAAGACACTTAGCGTTAGA
>JAGWZT010000424.1 GCA_018971925.1 Lysobacteraceae bacterium
GGTTCTTGCGATGCGTTACGCGAGCACCGAACCCTCATCCGGTCCTTCGGACCACCTTCTCCCGGAGGGAGAAGGGAACAGCGACGGAATCGTGAGGGCACCCAAATGAAATATTTCAACCTGGTCTGGAGCGCGCTGTTCCGGCGCAAGACGCGGACGATTTTCACGCTGATATCCATCGTCGCGGCATTCCTGCTGTTCGGACTGCTCAACGCTGTGCGCGTGGCGTTCACCAGCGGCAGCAACAGCCTTGCGGGCAACGAGCGGCTGGTCGTCGCTTCGCGGTTCTCCATCATGACCGGCCTGCCGGAAAGCCTGAAGGCGCGCATCGCGGCCATCCCGGGCGTCGAAGGTGTCGGGCACGAGAACTGGTTCGGCGGTGTTTACCAGGATCCGAAAAACTTCGTCTTCAGTTTCGCGGTGGACGAGGATTACCTGGCCACCAACCCCGACATCCTGCTGACGCCCGAGCAACGCCAGGCATTCGCCCAGACCCAGGACGGCGCGCTGATCGGCGAAGCGCTGGCCGCGCGTTATCACTGGAAGGTCGGCCAGCAGGTTCCGCTGCAATCGCAGATCTTTCCTCGCAAGAACGGCGACAAGACCTGGCCGTTCACCATCGTCGGCATCTACAAGGCTTCCAAGGATGCGCCGAACGGCGCCGACCAGATGTTCTTCCTGCACTGGAAGTACTTCGACGAGGGCAACATGTACGGCCAGCACACCGTGGGCTGGTATGTCGTCAGGCTGAAGAGCCCGAAGGACGCCGACAAGATCGCCCAGGCGATCGACGCGCTGTCGGCCAATTCCGACCACGAAACCAAGACCCAGACCGCCAATGCTTTCAACGCATCCTTCGCCAAGCAGATCGGCAACATCGGCCTGATCGTCGAGGCGATCATGGCGGCGGTGTTCTTCACGCTGATCCTCTTGACCGGCAACACCATGGCGCAGGCGGTGCGCGAGCGCATCCCGGAGCTGGCGGTGCTGAAGACGATCGGGTTCTCCAACCGTAGCGTGCTCGCGCTGGTGCTGACCGAAGCGGTCCTGTTGCTGGTGATCGGTGGCGTGATCGGCATGGCAATTGCCAGCGTGCTGGCGCCGGCGCTCGCCAAGGGCAGCGGCGGGATGATCCAGTTGCCTCCGATCGGCGCAGTGATATGGATAGAGGGCGTGGTGTTGATGATCGTGATCGGCATCATGGTCGGCGTGTTGCCCGCCTTGCGCGGCATGCGCCTGAAAATTGTCGACGCGCTTGCGGGACGATAAGGAAGGCAACTCATGAAAAAGTTCTTGTTCGGTCTTGGCCTTGCGGCGATCGTGATCGTCTGGCTGGTGGTGTGGACGGCGCTGCCATGGTTCGTGGTGCTGGCACTGGCGATCCTGCTGGCGGTGTGGCTGCTGGCCGCGCGTACCGGTCGCCGCGCGTTGTCGGTCATGCGGGTGGGGTTGAGCACGCTCACCGAACGGCTCGGTTCCACCACAGTGATCGTGGTCGGCATCGCCGGCGTGGTCGGCGTGCTGGTGGCGCTGCTCGCGATGGGCGAGGGCTTGACCGCGACCCTTCAGCAGACCGGCAGCAGCGATACCGCCATCGTGTTGCGCGGCGGCTCGGGTGCCGAGAGCAATTCCGTGCTGTCGCGCGACGACATCGACGTGATCGAGCAGGCGCCCGGCATCGCGCGTGACGCGCAGGGCAAGCCGATTGCATCGGCGGAACTGGTGGTGGTCGCGAACGTGCCGAAGAAGAGCGACCCGACGAGCGATGCGAATGTCGCGATCCGCGGCGTTGGTGACGAGGCATGGACGGTGTGGCCGAACGTCAGGATCACCAAGGGGCGCAAGTTCACGCCCGGCATGCGCGAACTCGACGTGGGCGAGGGCGCCGAGCGCCAGTTCGCCGGACTGGAAGTGGGCAAGACGCTGCGCCTCGGCGGTCAGGACTGGACCATCGTCGGCGTGTTCGCGTCGGCCGACGCGCACGGGTCGGAGCTGTGGGGCGATTCCAAGTCCGTGGCTTCCGCGTATCGCCGTGGCAGCAGCGCCGAATCGGTGACCGCGCGGCTCACGTCACCCAAGGCCTTCGACCAGTTCAAGGCTTCGTTGATGGGCGATCCGCGCGTCAAGGTGGATGTCAGCACCACGCGCGATTATTTCAACAAGCAATCCGAAGGTCTGAGCAAGGTCATCCGCATCGTCGGCATCACCATCGGCGTGATCATGGCGATCGGCGCGATCTTCGGCGCGCTCAACACCATGTA
>JAGWZT010000425.1 GCA_018971925.1 Lysobacteraceae bacterium
CGTGTCGCCGTCACGCCGGGTCGATGCGTGCACCTGACTGGTGGCGGGCGGCAACGACTGCAACGCGGTCAGGTCGGCGTACTGCGTGACCGGCGTCAGATACCAATTCGAATGCGCCCAGTCGAGCTGGTCCGGCCGGGTCGAAAGCCAGTACACGTTGTGACTGACGGGCTGGCCTGCGGCGGCTTCGAGCTCGAGTTCGACGAAGTAGGTGCTGGACAGTCCGGACACGCGCGGCAACGTGGCCAGCTTCAGCGTACGGTTTCCTGCCACGCCGATGCCGGTGAACCGCTTGTCGTAACGTACGGAACCATCGAGATTGCGCACGCGCACGCGCGCCTGCAAACCGTGCCGGTCGGTGAGGGTGTGGTTCACCAGCACGATCGCGCGCGCGTCGTACGAATACTGGATGTGCACGGGCTCGTTGGCCTTCTTGGCACCGAAATACGCGCCCGCCGGATTCATGTACCAGTCGTACAGGTGCCAGTGCAGCGACGGCCACGCGTTGTTGAGCATCCAGTAGATCACGCCGGTCGACGGGTTGGCCGCGTCCATGTGCGCGTTGAAGGCTTCGAACTGGGCGCGGACGTTGTCGTAGTTGGCGAGCTGGGCCTTCTTCACGTAATCCGCGAGGCTCGTGGGTGCGCCGTAGCGCGCGGCCAGCGCCTTGTCGAACGGCTCCAGGGTTGCGAACGGCGACCAGGAATCGGCCGCGTGGTACTGCCTGATCTTCGGGTACTTCCACAACGCCTCGCGGGACACGGCGGCGAGCATGCGCTCGACGTCCTCGAGGCGCGGGATGTCGGCACCCGCGCTCACCTCGGAATCGAAACCGAACGCTCCGCCCAACTTGTCGGCGTACCAGTACGACGGCGGCACCCAGGCATAAGGCCCGGCCATCTTCATGCCGGAAGGACCGGCCACGGCGGTGGCCTGATCCGAGGCCGCCGAGACGATCGGCGTGTTCCAACCCTCCGCATGCAACGTATCGACGTACATCTTCGCAATCGGGGACGGCGGCGCGTTGTCGCTGCCGATCAGGAAGCCGATCACGGATGGGTGATTGCGCAGCAACCGGGCTTCGCTCGCCATCGACTCGTGCGCCACCTGCATGTCCGCATCGTTCCAGGGCTCGCCACCCGTCTTCGCCCACGCTTCCCATTTGTCGCAGCATTCCCAGCCCGGCAGGATCATGACGCCGTAGCGGTCGGCCAGGTCGTAGAAACGTTGATCCTCCAGCTTGCCCTCGCTGCGGATCGTGTTGAGACCGAGATTGCGGATGTAGCTGAACTCCGCGTCCATCCGCTTGGGATCATCGCGCAGGAACATGTCCGGCGCCCAGCCTCCACCACGGATCAACACAGGCTCGCCGTTGATGAAGAACTGGATATGACCCTGCTTCGTGAGTTTCGATGTCGCGCTGCGGATGCCGAACGTCGTCGCGGCATGATCGGATTCCGCGCCACCCACTGAAACGGCGAGCTTCAGGTCATAAAGCGGATGGTCGCCCATGCCGATCGGCCACCAGACCTTCGGGTGATCCAGATCGAGCCCAGGATCGGTCCTGGATGAAAACGAGACGGTTCGGGTCTGTCCGGGTTCGAGATGGATATTCTGCCGCAGCGAAACGCCGGCGACTTCGCCCGTCACCGTCGCGTCATGCGCCGCGCTGTCGAGGTTTTGCACGTCCACCTTGACGGTCAAAGCCGCGCGTGAAAGATCCGGCAGCGAAAGATCGGTGGTGACCATGGGGAAACGCAACTCGACGGGGCCGGTTTGCACGATGTCGACGCCACGCCACGGGCCCATGTTGTTGTCGGGCGGCTCGGGGTTCCAGTCTACCCAGCCCATGGAAAAATCGAGCTGCGGATCGACGGGGTGCACGCGCAGGGCCAAGGTGTTCACGCCGTCGTGCACCCAGCGCGTCACGTCGAATTCGTGCACGGGATAGGCGCCCGCGACAGCCGCGTGATCGGCGATCTTGTGCCCGTTGAGCCACACGTCCGCGCCGCCGACGATCCCGTTCGTGCGCAGCAATGTGTGCATTCCGTTTGCCGCTTTCGTCAAGCTGAACTGCGTGCGGTACCACCACGGAACCACGAAGTGATGGCGGGCCACCGTGCGCAGGTTGTCTTCGTGGAACACGTCCTTGTACTTGCCGTTTTCCATCAGCCCGGCCATCACCGTGGCGCGGCCGCTCACCGGATACCAGTCGCGGGTCGCGAAGCCGTCGCTCGAAATTTCCGCCCCGCCCTGCTGCG
>JAGWZT010000426.1 GCA_018971925.1 Lysobacteraceae bacterium
GAACCGCGGAAACCTGCGCCACCGGAGGTCGCCCACGACAACGCATTGCCCTGGCGATCGGTGATGGTGACGATGGTGTTATTGAACGAAGCATGGACGTGGGCGACGCCATCGGTGACGACGCGCTTGGTCTTCTTCTTCGGCTTGGCAGCTGGTTTGTCCATGGGTAATCCGGTTGAATGTGTTTCGTTGCAACCCCGCGGGCCACATTGGCCCGGAAGGCGTTAACGCTTGATCGCGCGACGCGGGCCCTTGCGGGTACGCGCATTGGTGCGGGTGCGCTGGCCGCGTGCCGGCAGGCCACGACGGTGGCGCAGGCCACGATAGGTGCCGAGGTCCATCAGGCGCTTGATGCTGATGCCGACCTCGCGGCGCAGGTCGCCTTCCACGCTGAACTTCGCCACCTCGCGGCGCAGGTTCTCGACCTCGCCTTCGGAGAGCGACTTGATCTGGGTGGCCGGGTCCACGCCCGCCGACTCGCAGATCTTGCGCGAACGGGTACGGCCGATGCCGTAGATGCTCTGCAGACCGATGCAAACGTGCTTGTTGACCGGCAGGTTGACGCCCGCGATACGTGCCATGTGCGGTTACTCCACCTCAAATGCGTTGCCGATTCGGCAAACTGTCAATTATAGCTTGAAATTCACCCGAATGGGGGTGTATCCCCCTATCGGTACTGCCGCCCCCGCCGGCCAGCCGGCGCGGGCTATTTGCGGCGCAGGTTGGCCTTTTTCAACAAACTGTCGTACTGGTGCGAGACCAGGTGTGCGGAAACCTGCGCCCGGAAGTCCATCGCCACCACCACCACGATCAGCAGCGAAGTGCCCCCGAAATAAAACGGCACGTGCCACTCGGTCTGCATGAACGTGGGGATCAGGCAGACCGCGGCCAGATACACCGCACCCGCACCCGTCAGACGGGTCAGCACGGCGTCGATGTAATCGGCGGTGGCCTTGCCCGGACGCAGGCCCGGAATCAGCGCGCCGGAACGCTTCAGGTTGTCGGCCGTTTCCTGTGAATTGAACACGATCGCGGTGTAGAAGAACGCGAAGATGATGATCATCGCCGCGTACAGGATCATGTACGGCGGCTCGCCCGGCGTCAGCGCGGTGGTCAGCTGCTGCAGCCAATGCATCTGGCTGGCGTTGGAGAACCACGTCGACGCGGTGGCCGGGAACAGGATCAGCGACGAGGCGAAGATCGGCGGGATCACGCCCGACATGTTGATCTTCAGCGGCAGGTGCGAACTCTGGTTCATGTAGGCGTTGGCGCCGCCCGAACGGCGCGCGTAATTCACCGTGATGCGGCGCTGCGCACTTTCCATGAACACGCAGAACGCGGTCACGCCCAGCACGATCACCACCACGATCAGCACCTTGATCGCGGAAAGCTGGCCGTTGCTGGCCATCGTGAAGGTCTGCGTGAGTGCCTGCGGCAGGCCCGCGACAATGCCCGCGAAGATGATCAGCGAGATTCCGTTGCCGATGCCGCGCTCGGTCATCTGTTCGCCCAGCCACATCAGGAACATGCTGCCGGCGGTCAGGCCGATCACGGACGCGAAGATGAAACCGAAGCCGGGGTCGTACACCACCGGCACGCCGCCGGAGATGCCTTCCTTCTGCAGCGCCATCGCGATGCCGAAAGCCTGGAAAGCCGACAGTCCGACCGTACCCCAGCGGGTGTACTTGGTCATGATGCGCTGGCCGGCCTGCCCTTCCTTCTTCAGTTGCTGCCAGGCCGGCAGCACCGAACCCATCATCTGCACCACGATGGATGCGGAGATGTACGGGATCACGCCCAGCGCGAACAACGAGAAGCGCGCCAACGCGCCGCCCGAAAACATGTTGAACATGTTCAAGAGGCCGCCACCCTGCTCGATCATCCGCGTCATCGCTTCCGGGTTGACGCCCGGGACGGGGATGAACGAACCCAGCCGGAACACGACCAGCGCGCCGACCAGGAACAGCAGGCGCTGGCGCAGCTCGGTCAACTTGCCGAACTGGGCCAGCGGATTGGACGATGTCTTGCCTGCGGCCAAGTGCTTACTCCACCGAGCCGCCGGCCGCTTCGATAGCGGCCTTGGCGCCTGCGGTTGCCAGGATGCCGGACAGCTTGACGGCGCGGCCGATCTCGCCTTTCTTGACGATCTTGACGCGCTTGGCGCGGCCATCGACCAGCTTGGCTTCGCGCAGCACGGCCAAGTCGATCGCGCCCTGCTTCAGGCCCGCGAGCTGGTACAGGAACACCTGCTGCGAT
>JAGWZT010000427.1 GCA_018971925.1 Lysobacteraceae bacterium
GCCGGCCGCCAAGGACGCGGCGATGGCAGGGCATCACGTTCAGAGGCGACGGAATGCCAGCGTGCCGTTGGTGCCACCGAAGCCGAACGAGTTGGAAATCGCGATGTCGAGCTTGCCGTCGCGCGCGGTGTTCGGCACGAAATCCAGATCGCAACCTTCGCCGGGCGCGTCGAGGTTGATGGTGGGCGGCAACACACCGTCGCGCATCGCCAACAGGGTGAAGATCGCCTCAACGCCGCCGGCGGCGCCCAGCAAATGCCCGGTCACCGACTTGGTGGAACTTATCGCGACCTTGTACGCGTGCTCACCGAACACCTGTTTGGCCGCGTGCACCTCGCCGAGATCGCCCAGCGGCGTGGAGGTGCCATGCGCGTTGATGTACTGCACGGCGGCCGGATCGACGCCGGCATCCTTCAGCGCGTTGGCCATGCAGCGCGCCGCACCCTCACCGCCCTCGCTGGGCGCGGTGATGTGGAACGCGTCGCCGCTCATGCCGAAGCCCGCCAGTTCCGCGTAGATTTTCGCGCCGCGCGCCTTGGCGTGTTCGTATTCTTCGAGCACCAGTACACCCGAGCCGTCGGACAGCACGAAGCCGTCGCGGTCCTTGTCCCACGGCCGGCTGGCCTTCGCCGGTTCGTCGTTGCGCGTGCTCATCGCGCGCGCCGAGCAGAATCCGCCGATCGCGGTCGGGGTGACCGAAAACTCTGCGCCGCCGGTGAGCATCGCGTCGGCATCGCCGTACTGGATCAGGCGCATCGCGAGGCCGATGTTGTGCGTCGCGGTGGTGCACGCGGTGACGCAGGCGATGTTCGGGCCTTTCAGCCCGTACATGATCGACAGGTTGCCCGACACCATGTTGATGATCGAGCCCGGCACGAAGAACGGCGAAATCTTGCGCGGGCCGCCTTCGTGGTAGGCGATCGACGTGCGCTCGATGCTCGCGATGCCGCCGATGCCGGCGCCGACCGCCGCGCCGATCCGCGCCGCGTTGGCTTCGTTGACCTCCAGCCCGGAATCGCGCAAGGCCTCGGTGCCCGCGGCAATGCCGTAGTGGATGAAGGTATCCATCTTCTTGATGTCCTTCGGCGGGATGAACTGCGCAGGATCGAAATCCTTCACCTCACCCGCGATGCGTGTCGGGAACGCGCTGGCATCGAAATGCGTGATCGGACCGATCCCGCTCACGCCGGCTACCACGTTCTTCCACGCCGTCGCCACGTCGTTGCCCACGGGCGAAACCATGCCCAGACCGGTGACCACCACACGCCGTTTGCTCATGGAAACTCCGTGATACCAAAATTGAAATTCAGATTGCCGCTTGCTGGCAGCGGGGAAAAAGCCCGGCGGCTTTCATCTCCCGACGCTTCGCGCCCGCGCGCGTTCGCTTCGCCCTGCCTTCGGGCCAAAGGTGGCGGCCGTACATACGCTGCCGCACAGTCGCGACCCCAACAACGCGAAAGCTGCGCACTTGAGGCGCAGCTTTCGGATTGCCGCATGGCACGTCATTGCGCCGCCCGAGGGCACGCGCGGCCAAGTTCAGGACTTGACGTGCGCCTTGATGTAATCCACCGCCTGCTGGACGGTGGTGATCTTTTCGGCTTCCTCGTCGGGAATTTCGGTTTCGAATTCCTCTTCGAGCGCCATCACCAATTCGACCGTATCCAGCGAGTCCGCGCCCAGGTCGTCGACGAACGAGGCGTTTGGCGTGACGTCCTCTTCCTTGACCCCCAACTGATCGACCACGATCTTCTTGACGCGCTCTTCGATGCTGCTCATGAGACAGTGCCTCCCGGGACAAATGCATTCGAGGTCGGGACTCACCCTTCCCCATCGACCCGCACGCGCCGCGAGACGCGCACGGTACAGATTCCAATCGGCCCCGAAGGGCCTGCGTGGCGATCCCTTGGCCTGGAGGCCGCCACGCGAAAGGCGCCATATTACCCGGTTCCGCCGGGCATATCGAGTACGATCATCCCTGATCGCTGCACCATCGGCCTACCCGCAAACCCAAGCGCCTTCAACAGGTGTAGACCAGAACGGCCCTCCATGGCCTGATTTTTCACAACAACAGCTTCCGAACGAAACATCACGATCAACTCATATACATGCCGCCATTGACATGCAAGGTTTCGCCGGTGATGTAGGCCGCGGCGGACGAAGCGAGGAATGCCACGGCGTGCGCGATGTCGGCCGGCGCGCCGAGCCGTCCCAACGCAATGGTGCCTTCCAGGGATTTGCGCTGCTCGTCGGT
>JAGWZT010000428.1 GCA_018971925.1 Lysobacteraceae bacterium
GCGTAGGTCGAGAACTTGTAGCCGCGGCGGTATTCGAACTTGTCGACCGCCTTCATCAGGCCGATGTTGCCTTCCTGGATCAGGTCGAGGAACTGCAGGCCGCGGTTGGTGTATTTCTTCGCGATGGAAATCACCAGGCGCAGGTTGGCCTCGACCATTTCCTTCTTGGCACGGCGGGCCTTGGCTTCGCCGATCGACATCGCGCGGTTGATTTCCTTGATGTCGGTGAGCGGCAGGTACAGGGCGCGCTCGATTTCGGTGAGCTTCTGCTGCTCAAGCACGATGTCGTCGCGGTGGTTCTTCAGCGCGGGCACCCATTTCTGGCGCTTGCGCGCAAGCTCGCCGGTCCAGTCGAGGTTGGTTTCGTTGGACGGGAACAGCTCGATGAATTCCTTGCGCGGCATGTGCGCCTGGCGCACGCACACGTCCATGATCACGCGTTCGTGCTGGCGAATCGCCGCCACCACTTCGCGCAGCTTGCGCACGAAGCCGTCGATCAGCGCGGAGGGCAGCTTGAGCTTCAGAAACTCCTCGCCCATCTTCTCGCGCAGCTTCTGCGACTTCTTGTCGGCGACGCCGAATTTGTCGGCGGTCTTCTGGAACTTGCTGTACAGCTCACGCAGCACGTCCATGCGGCGCGCGACTTCGACCGGATCGGGACCGCTGGGGCCGGCGGATTCCTCGTCGGCTGCGGAATCGTCTTCTTCTTCCTCGTCGCTGTCGGATTCTTCGTCACCGTCGCTGGACGCGCTGTCCGCCGCGGGCTGCGCCACGCCGAATTCCTCGGCCGGGATTTCCTGGTCGGCGAAGCCGGCGAGGATTTCGCTCATGCGGCGCTTGCCGTCGAGGTGCAGGTCGTATTCTTCGAGCAGCAGGCCGATTGCCCACGGGAAGCTGGACAGCGCGGTCTGCACCTGCGTCAGGCCTTCCTCGATGCGCTTGGCGATTGCGATTTCGCCTTCGCGGGTCAGCAGTTCCACCGTACCCATCTCGCGCATGTACATGCGCACCGGGTCGGTAGTGCGGCCGACTTCGGCGTCCACCGCGGACAGCAACGCGACCGCCTCTTCCGTGGCGGTTTCGTCGTCGTCGCCGCTGACCGGGCCCTCGGCACTGATCGTGTCGGTGTCGGGTGCGATTTCATGCACCTCGATACCCATGCCGTTGATCATGCCAATGATGTCTTCGATCTGCTCCGGATCGACGATGTCGTCGGGGAGGTGATCGTTGACCTCGGCGTAAGTCAGGTAACCCTGCTCACGGCCCTTGGTGATCAACTGCTTGATTTCGGATTGCTGCGAGGGGAGGTTTTCCATAGGGGTATTGGACACGACAAGACCGCTCAGTATAGCAAAATGGAGGTGTTCCGGCGATGGATCAAGGCCGAAAAAGCGTGACGGGACAAGCAGCTAGGCCGGATTGGCATGCAAGAATCGGCCCAAGTGGCGGCGGGCTTCACGCGGGAGCGGTGGAGGCTGCGACCCGGCCGGGTGCAGGTTCCGACATCGGGCCTTCCGGCCCTCCTACACGCGTAGCATGAACGTCACCGGGCCGTCGTTGATCAGCAGAACCTGCATATGGGCACCGAAGCGGCCGGTTGCAACCCTCGGATGCGCGGCGCGGGCGAGTTCCACCAGCCGCTCGAACCAGCGCCGGCCCTCTTCGGGCGACGCGGCGGTGGTGAAGCTGGGCCGCATGCCCTTGCGGGTATCGGCGGCCAGGGTGAATTGCGGCACCAGCAGCAATCCGCCGCCGGTGTCGGCGAGGGAAAGGTTCATGCGATCGGCGTGGTCGGGGAAAACCCGGTAGCCGAGCAGGCGCTCGCACATGCGTTGCGCCTGTGTGCCGCCATCGCCGGGTTCGACCGCGACCAGCACCAGCAAGCCGGCATCGATTGCGCCGGCGGTTTCGCCATCGACCGTGACCGAAGCGGAGGTGACGCGTTGGAGGAGGGCGATCATGTTCGGGACTCGGAATTCGGAACTCGGAAAGAGCGTAACAACATCGTCGTCATTCCGGGGCGTTCCCGGCTTCATCAGGAACGCAACCCGACTGCGTTTGCAGGGACTGCAAATGCGAACGCCCCCGGATCAAGTCCGGGGCAGGCTGCGGCGGGCCGCCGGGTGAGCGCCAAGGATGGCGCGAATCAATCCACTTTGATCTTGTTACGTATCGCAAACAAAGATGGATTACGCGTCGCTCCTGCGACGCGCCCCTCGGGCCATCGGCTTCGCCGATGTTCGCT
>JAGWZT010000429.1 GCA_018971925.1 Lysobacteraceae bacterium
ATCGCCGCCCAGCACGTAGTCGATCGCGGCGTCCGGGAGTGCCGGCGTTTCCTGCGCGACCGAAGCCATGCGCAACCCGGCGGGAACATCCAGCGCACCCGCGTCGGCTTCCACTTCGCCCAGGATCGCCGCGAACAGGCTGGATTTGCCGCTGCCGTTGCGCCCGGCGACACCGATTTTCCAGCCATCGTGCAGCGTCGCATCGACGCCTTCGAGCAACAGGCGTCCGCCACGGCGCAGCGCGAACGAGCGAAAGGCGATCACGCGTAGCGCACGCTCACGATTTCGTAATTCCGTTCCCCGCCCGGCGCATTGAAGCCGAAGCTGTCGCCTTCGTTCTTGCCGATCATGGCGCGCGCGATGGGTGAGGAAACCGCGATCATGTTTTTCTTGATGTCGGCTTCGAGGTCACCGACGATCTGGTAAGTCACGCTGCTGCCGTTGTCGGAGTCTTCCAGCTCCACCACCGCGCCGAACACGACCTTGCCGCCCGCGTTCAAGGTGGCGGGGTCGATGATCTGCGCGGTCGAAAGCGCGGCTTCGATCTGGCCGATGCGGCCTTCGATGAACCCCTGCTGCTCGCGCGCCGCGTGGTACTCGGCGTTCTCCTTGAGGTCGCCGTGCGCACGCGCTTCGGCGATCGCTGCAATGACCCTCGGACGATCGACGGACTTGAGTTGTTCGAGTTCCGCGCGCAGGCGTTCGGAACCGGTTCTGGTCATGGGGGCTCGCTGCATGTGCGGGACTCCTTTGTTGCTGATACGTATACCCGCGGGCTTGCGCCCGCGCGATTCATGGATGCGACGACTGCGCGGTCAGGCCACCGCGACCGCGTCTCCGGAAGTGGCAGGCGCGTGTCTTTCCAGTTCGGCGTGCAATTCCTGCAGGCTGATCACGCCGCCCTGGTCGCGGTAATCCAGCGAATGCAGCAATGCCGCCGCACCCGCGACCGTGGTCGAATAGGTGACGTGCTGCTGCAGGGCCGAGCGCCGGATCGAGAATGAGTCGGTGATCGCCTGGCGCCCCTCGGTGGTGTTGACGATGTAGGCGATCTCGCCGTTCTTGATCGCATCGACGATGTGCGGGCGCCCTTCGAGCACCTTGTTGATGCGCTCGCAGGCGATGCCGTGTTCGATCAGGAACGTGCAGGTGCCGCCCGTCGCGATCAATGCAAACCCGCGTTTTGCCAGGTCGCGCGCGACTTCCAGCAGGCGCGGCTTGTCGGCGTCGCGCACCGACAGGAACACCTTGCTTCCGGCTGCGGGTGCCGCGATGTGCGCCGCCTCGTGGCCGCGCGCGAACGCCTCGCCGAAACTCTTGCCAACGCCCATCACTTCTCCGGTCGAGCGCATCTCGGGCCCGAGGATCGGATCGACGTTCTGGAATTTCAGGAACGGGAAGATAGCTTCCTTCACCGCCCAATAATGCGGCACGCGTTCGCGCGTCGTGCCCTGTTCGGCAAGGCTCTTGCCGGCCATGCAACGCGCCGCGATCTTGGCCAGCGGACGGCCGGTGGCCTTGGACACGAACGGCACGGTGCGCGAAGCACGCGGATTCACTTCGAGGATGTAAACGTCGTCGCCCTGGATCGCGAACTGCGTGTTCATCAAACCGACCACGCCCAACTCGCGCGCCAGCAAAGCCACCTGGCGGCGCAGTTCGTCCTGGACCGTAGATGACAACGAATACGGCGGCAGCGAGCACGAAGAATCGCCCGAATGCACGCCGGCCTCCTCGATGTGCTGCATGATGCCACCGATCAATACCGTGCCATCGGCATCGGCGATCACATCGACATCGACTTCGACTGCGTTGTCCAGGAAGCGGTCCAGCAGCACCGGCGACTTGTCGGACACGCGCACGGCGTCGCGGATGTAGCGCGCGAGATCCTCGTCCGCGTGCACCACTTCCATCGCACGGCCGCCCAGCACGTAGCTCGGACGCACGATCAGCGGATAGCCCAGTTCACGCGCCAGCACCATCGCTTCTTCGGCGGTGTGCGCGATGCGGTTGGGCGGCTGCTTCAACTGCAGCTTCTCGATCAGCTGCTGGAAACGCTCGCGGTCCTCGGCCAGGTCGATCGAATCCGACGAAGTACCGATGATCGGCACGCCCGCGGCTTCCAGCGCACGCGCCAGTTTCAGCGGCGTCTGCCCGCCGTACTGCACGATCACGCCGGTCGGCTTTTCCTTGTCCACGATCTCCAGCACGTCTTCCAGTGTCACCGGCTCGAAGTACAGGCG
>JAGWZT010000430.1 GCA_018971925.1 Lysobacteraceae bacterium
TCGCACGCCCGCTGCTGGTCGCGTCGGTGTTCCTGTTCTATTGCGGCTGCGCGTTCGCGTATTTCCTGGTGCTGCCGGCAGCGTTCCGGTTCCTCACCGCGGTGACGCCGAGCGGTGTCGAGATGATGACCGACATCACGCACTACCTCGACTTCGTGATGATGGTGTTCTTCGCGTTCGGCCTGTGCTTCGAAATCCCGGTGGTGCAGGTGATCGTCGCCGCGACGGGACTCGTCAGTTTGCAGAAACTCAAGAGCTGGCGGCGTTATGCCATCGTCGCGGCCGCCGCGGTGGCGGCCGCGATCACACCGCCCGACATCACCTCGATGTTGCTGTTGCTGGTGCCGATGGTGGTCCTGTACGAGCTCGGCATCATCGCGGTGCGCCTGCTGGTGCGGCCGAAGCCGGCGGCGGGTACGGCCGAAGAGTCGCTCTGACGCCCCATGTCCCCCGCGCCACCGCGCAAGATCGTGCACGTGGACATGGACGCGTTCTACGCGTCGGTCGAGCAGCGCGATGATCCGGCGTTGCGCGGGCGACCCGTGGTGGTCGCCTGGAAGGGTGCGCGTTCGGTGGTGTGCGCGGCGAGTTACGAGGCCCGCAAGTTCGGCGTGCATTCGGCGATGCCGGCGCTGCGCGCCGAGCGGCTATGCCCGCAAGCCGTGTTCGTGCCGCCGGATTTCGTTCGTTACAAGGCGGTGTCGCGGCAGGTTCGGGAAATCTTCGCGCGGCACACGGAGCTGATCGAACCGCTGTCGCTGGACGAGGCTTACCTCGATGTCACCGAACCGAAATCCGGCTTGACGTCCGCGACCGCGGTGGCCGAGGTGATCCGCTTGGCGATTCGTGAGGAAACGCAGCTCACCGCATCCGCCGGCGTCGCGCCCAACAAATTTCTGGCCAAGATCGCATCGGATTTCCGCAAACCGGATGGCCTGTTCGTGGTGCGTCCGCGCGACGTGCTGGCGTTCCTCGCCCCGCTTCCGGTTGAGCGCTTGCCCGGTGTCGGCAAGGTGATGCAGCGCAAGCTGTCGGAGCTGGGTATCGCGTCGGTGGCCGACCTGCGCGCGTGCGATGCGAACGTTCTGGAAGAACGTTTCGGCCGCTATGGCCGGCGCTTGCACGAGTTATCGCTGGGCATCGACGAACGGCTGGTGACGCCGGATCGACCGACCTTGCAGATTTCGTCCGAAGACACCTTCGAGCATGACCTGGCGCTGGACGAACTCGCACCACACATCGAACGGCTCGCCGAAAAAACCTGGGCCGCACACGAACGCGAGGCTTCGGGCGAACACGGCCGGGTTGCGCGCAGCGTCGTACTGAAGTTGAAGACCGCGGAATTCCGGATCATGACGCGGACCTTGACGCCGCCCGAGCCGCCGACCTCCGCGCTTCAACTCGCCGAAATCGCCTGCGCGTTGCGTGTCCGGGTGAACCTGCCGCCACGCACCCGCTACCGCCTGGTGGGTGTCGGCGTGGCGGGTTTCGTCGATCGCGAGAGCTTCGAGGCGCAACCGGAATTGTTTCATCGTTTTGCGTAATCAACCTGCGAAGTGACGCAACTCCATACATGTTTATGGCGGATTGCGGGCGAATTTCCAGCCTACATTTGCCTAGCGCCTGCTTAACAATGTGCATGATTGCATCGTACCCGACACTCCGACGCTTGCCGGGTGAAACATGCGCGATACCTGCGAAATCCTGATGCAGAGCCCGCCCGCCGCCGCAGGATTTTCTGCGGCCCGCACCACGCCGATACTTCGACATGACCCGGGGGTTTCCGCTCCCGGCGCCTCTGCCCATTCGTTGCACAGCTCGCGCCACCGGCGCACCTGATCATTTTGATTTCGCGTCCGGCGCGCCGGTGGCGTGCCGGTGAACGGGTGTCTGTCCCTGTGGGGTTTCTGCCATGAACGAGGACACAGACGACGGTGCGGTTGATCATCAGGGTGAGCGTGCGGGCGTCACCTGCATTCCGTTCCATCGAACACCGGCACGCGCCCGGGCTGGGCATTTCCACCGATGACACATGGAGGCAGACATGAGGAAGAAATCAACTCTGTTCCTGCTGGCGCTGCTCGCGACGTTCGCCTCGGGCGTCGCGGCGGCCAGGAGCATCACGTTGCTCAATGTGTCCTATGACCCGACCCGCGAGTTGTACCAGGACCTCAACCGTGCGTTCGCGGCGCAATGGAAGGTGCAGCAAGGCGACGACGTCGCGATCCG
>JAGWZT010000025.1 GCA_018971925.1 Lysobacteraceae bacterium
GTGTGGCCGCGCCTGTGGAGCCTGCCGGAAGCGAATGACACGGAGGCGGCCGGCACGCTGGCCGCGCAACTCGCGAAACTCGATCACGCGGTCGCTGCAACGTTGCCGGGCATCAGGCATGCCTTCACGCATTTCCGCCTGCGGGCAGCGCCGCTCGAATGGCGTGGCGTGCGCGCCAACGCACGACTGGCGGACGATCCCGATTCACGCTGGTGCTCACCCGGCGAAATCGCCACACTGGGCATCCCCGCACCCGTATTGAAACTATTGCACAGCATGTCCAGAACCGTGTACTGCCAGAAGGCGCAACGCGAAACCGAAGGCCTCGACCGGCCGCCCTGTCCGGGCGAACTCGGGCAGCGCGTTTACGAACACATCGGCCGCGAAGCGTGGCAGCAGTGGCTTGCGTACCAGACGATGCTGATCAACGAGAACCGGCTGTCGCCGCGCGACCCCGCGACGCGCGCAATGCTTGGCGCCGAAATGCAGCGCTTCCTGTTCGGTGACGATGCGGCCACCTAGCTGCTCGATCCCGAAATCGCTGCGCGCGCATCCTGCTTCATCTTCAATTCGTTCACCGGTTCGATCCTGAGGATCTTGCAGCGCTGGCGATCGAAGGTGACGAAGTCGAAGTTCTTGTAGAGCATGTTGTTCTTCGCCGTCAGCCCGATGCCATTCGCGAACCCGAGGTTGTTGCAGGGCATCTGCACGGTCAGCAGGTACAGCTTGTTGACGCCGAACCAGATCGCCACCTTGTCCGGGGCAAGGTACTGGAAACCATTGATCTGGAAATAGCGGACGCTATCCACCGGCGCCCCGGCGTATTTCTGGTAACGCGTCAGGTCGGCGCGTTCGGAAGAGGTTTGCTGCGCCATCACGGGCACCGCCGAGACACCCGCCAGCAACACCGCCAAACCCGCGGCTTTCGGGAACCTTTTCATGTTAATCCACCTCATGCCGCGGTTTGGGTTTCTCACTATACTTGTCGCGCGGTTGAACGGCTGATCAGGCGCTGACCGCCGGTTCCGCGACCGCCGCAGGGCCCAACGACAGGAGCTGCACCTGGCCGTGTCCAGCAATCAGAAGGTTTCCGCCGCACCCGACGGATCCGGAATGTCGGCATCGACGCTGCCCGCTCCCCTGGAGTGGATCGCGCGCCCGCTTGCGCGCCTTTCCACAAGCCATTTCAATCTGCGCGCCGGTTTGATCAGCGACTGCCTGATCAGCGTGGTGTTGATTGTGGCCGGCGTCTGGTATGGCAACATGCGCTTGCTGCCCGCGTCCGTGACAGTGCTCTGCGGCCTGTTCGCCTTCACCTTCATCGAATACGCCGCGCACCGCTGGCTGTTCCACGGCAACACCGGTCCGTTCGAAGCAGGCCACACGCGCCATCACCTGGACCCGCTCGGCTATGACGCGCTGCCGTTCTTCATGCCGCCGCTCTCCATGTGCGCCCTCGCCGCGCTGTTCGCGCTGGCCCTGCCCGCTGGTTACGCGCTGCTGCTGGCCGGCGTCATCGCGGCCGGGTACTCGGCGTACGGATCGAGTCACGTCGTGATCCATGCGCATCGTTTCAAGAACCCCCAGATGCGCCGCTGGGCGGGTTTCCACAACATCCATCACTACCACCCCGACGCCAATTTCGGCGTGACCACCGGACTGTGGGACGTGATTCTCGGCACGCGCTATCACCGCCAGCCGGGCCATAACCCAGGCAAGGCCTGACGTCCTCCCGCATTTCCGGCAACCCCACGGGCAAGACGCACGTGGGCGCGACGCGTCGCACCCGCTTCACCGCAATCGTTTATAATTCTCATTTGCATTGCCGGTGGAACAACATGGATCGCCGCGATTTCCTGAAAACCGCCAGCCTGTCCGCGCTTGCTGCCGGCATGCTGCCTGCTGCCGGCGCGGCGGCGGCCGACATGACCCACGCCGTGTCCTCGGCGCCACCCGCACCTCTGGCGGGCAAGGCCGAGCACACCCTGCGCATTGCCACCGGCGTGCTGGAACTCGCACCCGAGCGGTTCGTGTCGACCACGATGTACAACGGCGACTTCCCCGGTCCGTTGCTGCGTTTCAAGCAAGGGCAGCAAACGTCGGTCGACGTGTTCAACGACACCGCGTACGACGAGCAGGTGCACTGGCACGGCCAATACTTGCCCGACAACGTGGATGGTGCGGACGAGGAACACACGCCGCCGGTGCCCGCGCATGGCCACCGGCGCATCGTGTTCACGCCCAATCCCGCGGGCTTGCGCTTCTACCACACGCACGTGCGCGCAGGCGCCGACCTTTCGCTCGGCCTTTACAACGGACTCGCGGGCCCGGTTTACATCGACCCGAAACATGATCCGGGCGCGTACGACCGCGAAGTGTTCCTGACCCTCAAGGAATTCATGCCCTACCTGACCCGCGTGGACATGGACATGGCGTTCATGGAGCCGTCGGGCATGGAAATGGACCTGGTCACCATCGCGGCAAACGCCGACCCGAACGCCGGCAAGGTGCCGCCCGGTTACGAACTCGCCTACGAGGCATTCGCGATCAACGGCAAATCGCTGGGTCACGGCGAACCCATCCGCGTGAAGCGCGGCGAGCGCGTGATGCTGCACGTGGTCAACGCCAGCGCCACCGAAAATCGCAGCCTCGCCCTGCCCGGCCACACCTTCAAGGTGGTCGCGCTGGATGGCAATCCCGTGCCGCACCCGGCCGAGGTACCGGTGCTGTGGCTCGGCACCGCCGAACGCGTCTCCGCGATCGTGGAAATGAACCACCCCGGCGTGTGGGTGCTGGGCGATACCAACGATTCCGACCGCGAAGCCGGCATGGGCATCGTGGTCGAATACGCGGGTGCCACCGGCAAGCCGCAATGGCAGGCGCCGCCGAAATTCAAGTGGGACTACCGCCTGTTCGCGAATCCGAAGCGCAAGCCGCCCACGCCCGACGAGGTGATCGACATGGTGATCACCGCACGCCAGAGCGGCGACCAGGGTTTCGACGTTTATGCGATCAACGGCGTAGCGTACGACTGGAAGACGATGCCGGTGACGCGCAGGCTGAAACTGGGGCGCCGTTACCGCCTGCGGTTCCGCAATGCCAGTGGTGACATCCATCCGCTGCACCTGCACCGCCACGGCTTCGAGCTGACCAGGCTGCACGGCCAGCCCACCGCGGGCGTGATGAAGGACGTGGTGCTGGTGCCGCCGTTCCAGACCGCCGAGGTCGATTTCACGGCCGACATGCCGGGGCTGACCCTGTTCCATTGCCACATGCAACAGCACATGGACTACGGCTTCATGGCGCTGTTCGAAACCGTCTGACACGCCGCACCCGCTACACGCGCCCATTACATTCCCGCGGGTACGCTTGCGCTTCCACTCACGGCTGGAGGCAACAATGAACAAGCTGCTGGTTGTCGGCATCACCGCGGCATTGGGCGGCTTCGCCTGCACCGCCCTTGCGCAAACCCATTCCGCGAAGGACGAAATCAACACCGCGCACGCGCACGCCATGATGGCGCAAAGCGCCACCTCGGTCGCGATGGCGCACACGCACCTGCACCACGTCATCAACTGCCTCGTCGGTCCGGGTGGCAGCGGATTCGACGCCGCCGCCGGCACGCCCTGCAAAGGCCAGGGCAATGGCGCGATTCCCGACGCGGCCGCCGATCACGCGATGCACGCAAAACTCGAGAGCGCACTCAGCGATGCACAAGCCGGCCTGAAGTCGGAATCGCTCGCAGCGGTGCAACAGGCCGCCGGCAAAGCCGCCGCCGGATTGCAGGACGGCTCCGCCCCGAAAGCCAGCAGCTCGTCCTGGTAATCCCTCCTGAGCGTCGCCCGGCCGCGGCCTGAGCCGCGGCCGGGCATACCGGCTGATGTGGATCATCCACCCCGACACGCCGGGGGCGCACACTGCGCAATCCGCAGCGGGAATTACGCCATGGCAACGCGCTACACCGGGCTTTCCACCAGCATCCTCGACGCCGTCGGTGACACGCCGTTGCTCGACATCGACGGCATTTTCGCCAAGTGCGAATTCCTGAATCCATCGGGTTCGATCAAGGCACGCATCGCGAAACACATCATCGAACGTGCCGAAGAAACCGGCGCGATCAAGCCCGGCGACACCATCGTCGAGGCCACCAGCGGCAACACCGGCAACGCGTTCTCGATGGTCGCCGCCGTGAAGGGCTACCGCATGATCGTGGTGATGCCGGAGGGTTTGTCGAGCGAGCGCGTGGCCATCTCGCGCGCCTACGGTGCCGAGGTTCTGTTCTGCGGTACTTTCCATGTCAACGACGCGCTGGAACGCGCGCGCGAACTCGGCCGCCAGCCGGGCTTCTTCTTTCCCGGCCAGTTCGAGAACGAGTGGAACGTTGACGAGAATCGCGAAATCCTGGGCCCCGAAATCCTGTCGCAACTGCCGGAAGGCCGCGTGCCCGACGCGTTCGTGCACGGCGTCGGCACCGGCGGCACCCTGATCGGCGTCGGCCAGGCTTTCCGCAAGGTCAACCCGAACGTGCGGCTGTTCGCGATGGAGCCCTCCGAATCCCGCACCATCCTGTGCGGCGAAGTGGCGTTGCACCAGATCGAAGGCATTTCGGATGGTTTCGTGCCCGGCATCTTCTCGCACCATCGCGACCTCGTGCGGGACACCACCAGTGTGGCCAGCGCCGACGCGATCGCCGAGATGCGCAAGCTCGCGCGCACACGTGGCCTTTTCTGCGGGCCGAGCTCCGGCGCGCACATGATCGCGGCGCGCCGCATCCGCGAGCAGTTCCCGGAACTCAGGACCGTCGTCACGATCCTCGACGACGAAGGCGAAAAATACCTGCATGACTTCTTCATGCATCCCGCGCCGGGTGCCGATACACCGGTACCGTTTCATTAGTCGTGCGATCGTCCATGATCGCTGCCCATCCGGAGCTCAGAATCTCCGGCACGGTCAGGAACCCAATGACACCAGAACGGCCTTCCCTGGCCTGACTTTCCACAATATCCGACAACTTTGGAGATCACACACATGTCCCAGCGCCTCAACTACGCCAAAGCTTCACCGGATGGCTTCAAGGCCATGCGCCAGTTTCAGGAGCATGTCGACAACTGCGGACTGGAACACCCGCTTCTGGAACTGGTGAAGATGCGCGCCTCGCAGCTCAACGGCTGCGCGTATTGCCTCGACATGCATTCAAAGGACGCACGCGCCGCGGGTGAAACCGAGCAGCGCCTGTATCTTCTGAACGCCTGGCGCGAATCGCCGTTCTACAGCGAGCGCGAACGCGCCGCGCTGGCGTGGACCGAAGCGCTCACGCGAATCTCCAAAACGAAGGACGTTCCCGACGCGCTTTACGACGAGGTGCGCAAGCAATTCACCGACAAGGAACTGGTGGACCTTTCGCTCGCGATCATCGCGATCAACGGCTGGAACCGCCTCGCGATCCCGTTCCGCTCGGAGCCCGGCCATTACCAGCCGATCAATCAGGCCAAGAACAAACAACGCGCCGTTTGAATTGTGGCAAGGAGCCTGATGCGATTCACGGCGAAAGTGGTGGCCAAGGGCGGACTGCGCGCGCCGGGAGCGCGCGCGAACGGCGAAGCCGGCCCGCAGGGCGAGCACCAGGGATGGTACGAGTCATCGAACCATCCGGTTCGATTCCCGCGAGACACCGCGTCGAAATCTCGATGTGATATGGGTAACCAGCAGGAAGTGGTGGCCAAGGGCGGAATCGAACCACCGACACGAGGATTTTCAGTCCTCTGCTCTACCAACTGAGCTACTTGGCCGTACCAGCGCGATCGCCCGAAGTGTCCGCATTGCGCGGATTCGCGATCACGAACCGCGTATTAGACCGGCCACCGCGCAAACCGTCAAGCATCCGGGCTCAGCCGATGCCCCACAGGGCGCGATCCAGGTCGGCATCGAGCCCGAACGCCAGCATCGGCACGCGGCCGTCGCGCACGTCCACGCCTTCGGCGCGCAGGCGTTTCGACTGTTCGCGAAAACCGCGGCTGCCGCGCGGCAACGCGATGGTGCCGTTGGAATGCAGGACACGGAACCAGGGCAACGCCATGCCGCCGGGCGTGTCGCGCAAGGCGGCACCCACGAGCCGCGCGCGACCCGGCAACCCGGCGCGCGCCGCGATCTGGCCATAGCTGGCCACGCGCCCCGCGGGAATCGCGGCGATTGCGGCATAGATGCGTTGGTAGCGTTTGTCCATGCAGGATCACGCACGAAAGCGCAAAGCATAACCGCTCGGGCTCGCGGGCTCGCGCCTGCCGCGCGAAGCAGCGTATGCTGCGCGTCGTCACCCATGGAGCACGCCCATGCATTTCGACCGCGCCTGCCATCCCGACGCGCCGCATGAAAAGCTGCACACGCCGAACTGGTTCGTATCCAGCCTGATGCTGGACCGCGCGCTGGACGCGGTCCTGCGGCGGGTGAAGAAACTCGATCGCAGCCACGACATTCCCTATCTCGCGGGCTACAGCATGGATGGCAAGACCATCTACATCGACCGTCACCTGCCCACCAGTTTCAAGTATCGCGGGCGAACCATCGACGTCGATCGCTTCCTGATCATGCACGAGGAAGTCGAAAAAACGCTGATCGACCAGCTCGACCTGCATTACCTGCACGCCCACCAGATCGCGACACGCGCCGAGGAGGCCGCGGTGCGTGCCGAGCGCATTTCGTGGCGCGCGTACGACCGCTTCATGCAGAAGTACGTCAAGACCGTCGGCGACGAACGGCTGAAGAAGGTGCCGAAGGATCTCGATCTCAAGCCATATCGCGATTACCACGACTGGGATCTGATGCAGCGCATGGAAAAGGCCGTCGGCGCGGGCAAACTGTCTCCCGCGCCAAAGGCCTTGCGCACGGAAATCGCTGCCTACAATTCGGCGTTCAACGAACAGCGCCGAGACGCAGCCCGCAATCGCAAACCTGCCCGCGCGAAGAAACCGGCGCGAACCAGGCGTTGACGCGGCTACTGCACGCGGGTGCGCCGCGCCACCACGATGCCGTAGATGCTGATCGCCAGCCACACTGCTTCGAGCAGGAACGCCGGCAGATTGAACTTGCCGAACAGCAACGACAGCGCGACGCCCAGTGCGCCGACCGCGTTCATCAGTTGGTAGACCAGGCCGTTGCCGTGCAGCTTTTGCGCCTGCAGCAGGAAATAGGCGAGCAACGTGATGATCATGCCCACGAGGCCGACGACAACCGTCCAGTCGATGGTGATGTTCATGCTCATGGCTTTCCCCCACGTTGCCTGACCGCTTCGAACAGCGCGACGCCCGTAGCCACCGAAACGTTGAGGCTTTCCATTGAACCCGGCATCGGGATGCGTGCCAGATGGTCGCAGGCCTCGCGCGTGAGACGCCGCATGCCGTCGCCCTCGCCGCCCATCACCAGCGCGGACTTGCCCTTGAGATCGACGTCGTAAAGCGACGCCTCCGCCTCGCCGGCGAGACCCGTCAGCCACACGCCCGCATCCTTCATGTCGCGCAGCGCGCGCGCAAGATTGGTCACTTCGATCAACGGCACGCGATCGACCGCGCCAGCCGATGCGCGGCGCACCACCGGCGTGATGCCGACCGCGCGGTCTTTCGGCACGATGACGGCAGTCGCGCCTGCCGCCGCCGCGCTGCGCAGGCAGGCACCGAGATTGTGCGGGTCGGTCACTCCGTCCAGCACCAGGAACAACGCGCCATCCGTATCCAGCAAATCGGCAAGATCGTGCTCGGATTTCGCGGCCGGAACCTCGTAATTCGCGGCGACGCCCTGATGCCTCGCATGACCGGAAACCTTGTCCAGCATCGCACGTGGCCGCGAGTGCACGCGCACGCCCAGGCGCCTGGCTTCGTCCACCAACGCGGTGATGCGCGGGTTGTGCGTACCCTGCTCGACCAGGATCTCGCGCACGCGCGACGGATCGTTGGCCAGCGCGCCCTCGACCGGATTGATGCCGACGATCCACGATTCGCTCATGTTGTTTCCTGCCTGACGAAAATCCCGAGTCGGATCGGAAATGAAAACATCACACAAGCAGTCGTCATTCCGGGGTCACCATCGCTTTATCGGCGGTGGAACCCGGAATCCAGTTTCTCACGCATGGAAGACCGACAGCTGGGTTCCGGGTTCTGCCCGCAAAAAGCGCAGGCAGCCGCGGAATGACGATGGTGCTTCTCAACTCCGCCGTCTGGCTCCGCTCGCATTCGGCAGCTCCCCGCGCTTGCGCTCGCGTTCGCGTTCGCGGGCATCGTCGCGCCCCGACACCATCCTGAAGTCGATCTTGCGGTCTTCCATGCTGGCGCGCAGCACCTGCACGCGCACCGCATCGCCCAGCCGGAACAGGGTGCCGGTGCGCTCGCCGCGCAACTCGTGGCGGCGCGCGTCGAAATGGTAGTAGTCGTTGCGCAACTGGGTGATGTGCACCAGTCCCGACACCTTCGATTCGTTCAATTCCACGAACAGGCCGAACGAGGTGACGCCCGTGACGATGCCGTCGAACTCGGAACCGACGTGCTGCTCCATCCACGCGCATTTGTAGCGCTCGTCCACGTCGCGCTCGGCTTCCTCGGCGCGCCGCTCGGTGCGGGAGCAGTGCGCGGCCAGCGTGGCCATCTTGCTTTCGGTGTAGAGGTACGTGGCCGGCTTGCCGCCCGCCAATGCATAGCGGATCGCCCGATGCACCAGCAAGTCGGGATAACGCCGGATCGGCGAGGTGAAGTGCGTGTAGGCATCCAGCGCCAGCCCGAAGTGCCCGTGATTCGCCGGCTGGTAGCTGGCGAGGCTTTGCGCGCGCAGCAGCACCGTGCGGAACAACTCGGCGTCCGCGCGGTCCGCCACGCGCTTCAGCAACGCGGCGAAATCGCGCGGCTTCACCTCTGCGAGCGGCGGCAACTTCAATTTGTATTCGCGCAGGAACGCCAGCAAATCTTCGTACTTGTCGGCCGGCGGTGACGCGTGCACCCGAAACGGCGCCGGGATCTTCTTCTTTGCGATGAACATCGCAGCCTGCACGTTGGCCGCGATCATGCACTCCTCGATCAGCTTGTGCGCGTCGTTGCGTTCGTGCGCGCCCAGCGAAACGACATCGCCCTTGCCGTCCAGCCGGTAATCGACTTCGCTGGTCTCGAACTCGATGGTGCCGCGCCGCTTGCGCGCCGCATCGAACGCCTTGTACAGCGCGTGCAGATGATCGATGTGGGGCAGCAGCCTGCCCATGCTTCGCCGCGCTTCCGCGTCGCGCACGCCGATGGCCTGCCACACCGCATCGTAGGTCAGCCGTGCATGCGAGCGCATCACCGCGGGATAGAATTTCGCGCGCGTGACCTCGCCATCGCCGCCCACCCGCATGTCGCAGGCCATGCACAGGCGATCGACATCGGGATTGAGCGAACAAATTCCGTTCGACAAGGTCTCCGGCAGCATCGGCACCACGAAGCCGGGGAAATACACCGAGGTACCGCGCTTGAACGCTTCGCCGTCCAGCGCGGTTTCGGGTTGCGCGTAATGCGACACGTCGGCGATCGCGACGATGAGCCGGAACCCGCCGCCACGCACCGGCTCGGCGTACACCGCGTCATCGAAGTCGCGCGAATCGGCGCCGTCGATGGTGACCAGCGGCAGCTTGCGCAGGTCCACGCGGCCTTCGCATTCGGCATGCGTCACGCGTGGTTCGACAGCCTCGGCTGCGCGCGTCACCTCGACCGGCCATTCATGCGGCAGGCCATGGCTCTCGATCGCCATCTCCACGATCAGCGACGGCTGCAGCCGCTCGCCAAGCACGCTGACGACGCGCCCGATCGGTCCGCGTTGCGTGGTCGGCGGCTCGGTGATTTCGGCCACCACGATCTGGCCCGCACGCGCGCCGTTGCGTGCGTCTGGCGGGATCAGCACGTCCTGGTGCAGGCGGCGATCGTCGGGATCGACGACCACCACGCCGTGTTCCTCGACCACGCGTCCCACCAGTCGTGGCGCGCGCCGTTCCAGCACCTCGCGGATCGCGCCTTGCTGGCGGCCGCGCCGGTCGACTCCGACCACCGACGCCAGCACGCGATCGCCATGCAGCACCTGGCGCATCTGCGCGGGTGAGAGATACAAATCGTCCCCGCCCTCGTCGGGACGCAGGAATCCATAGCCGTCGGCGTTTGCCAGCACGGTGCCCGCAATCAACCCGATGCGTTCGGCGGGCGCAAGCCCGCCGCGGCGGCTTTCCAGAAGTTGGCCGTCGCGCAGCATCGCGCGCAGGCGCTTGTCCAGGGCTTCGCGGCGTACATCGTCGCGGATGCCCAGCGCTTCGGCGATGGCACCCGCGCGCAACAGGCTGCCGCGCTCGGCCAGCAGCGCGAGGATCGCCTCGCGGCTCGGAATGGGATGTTCGTAGCGCTGCGCTTCGCGCTCGGCGTGCGGATCGGCGAAGCCGCCAAGCGCGTGCGGCTTCCCCGGCTTGCGCGCGGCTTGCGTCTTCTTCACCCCGCTGCGCGGCGAAGCCTTCTGCGTACGCGTGCCTGGCTTCTTCTCTCCGCGCGGCTTGTGCGCGGGTCGGGACGGCGGGCTATTGCGTTTCGGCATTGCGTCAGCGTCGCGGAGCGGCGCCGCGAAAGCAAGTCCACCCACCACCAGCCCGGCACGCAAGAGCGCCACAAACCCCTCGCCTCCGGGTCATCCGCCCTTTGGACATCGTCTCCCGGGGAGAGGGATCGCGGGGCAGGTTCTACAACGCCGACAGGAAAGCCACCAGATCGCTCTTCTGCTGTTCGGTCATCCCTATGTTGAACCGCGTGTCGTAGAAGTCCACCACGTCACGCAGGGTCGCGGCAGAACCGTTGTGGAAGTAAGGTGCGCGCGCGGCGAGGCCGCGCAGGTTCGGGCCCTTGAACTTGCCGATATCCGCCCACTTGCCGGTCAGCAACGCGCGGCCCGGATCGGTGGTCCGGATCACCTGGCCCGTCTTGATGTTGGTCAGCGTGTACAGCGGCATGTCGGGCGTGCGACGGGATGCGTCGGCGATGCCGATGTTGAGCGGCGCGGCCACCGAATGATTACCGATGTTGGGCGAATCGTGGCAGGTGCCGCAAGTGCCGCGGATCACCGTCTGACCGGTGGCGTCGTTCAAGCCGGCGACACCGGTGATCTGGATCGGCAGCGAATCGAACAGCGACTGCCCGCGCGCGATGGCGGTCCGCGCCATCACTTGCGAATCGAAGCGGCGCGCCGGGTCGGGATCGCGCCAATGATCGAACAACCGCATTACCTTCGGGTCGAACGGATCGAGCGTCGGATCATTGCCGAGCGAGTCGTTGATGCCCACCCAGAATTTCTGCTGCGCGAGGATCTCGGGACCGCCCATGGCGCCGCCGTCGTTGAGCTGCCCGGCGCGGTTGTCATGGATCTGCGCGGTGACCATGGGCAATTCGAAGTCGACGATCCGATCGAGCACGGCCTGGCTGGGCGCCGACGCCGCCTGTTCGTGCCCGAGCACGGCGTGCAAGGCCTGCGAGGCAAGGCTGAGGCGCAGGTCCCCGACATCGACGCCGGCATCCATCGGTGGCTTGAACGGAAGATACGTTTCACGTCCGTCCCACATCACCGTGGTGTCCCAGATCAGATTGGTCGCGGGCAACGGGCGCCGGAACAACGAAAGCGCCTGCGCGCTGGCATAACCGTAGGGATCGTCGACCGCGGTCAAGGTGAATTCCGCGTTCGCCGGTATCGGCAGGCTCACCCGGATAACGCCG
>JAGWZT010000431.1 GCA_018971925.1 Lysobacteraceae bacterium
TCAGCGGTCGTCCCTGACCGCGAAATCAAAGACGGCCGTCCCTGGCCGGTTTCCACAAAAGTCGGCTTCGATCAGCCGCCATGCTGTAACGGATTCGAGCGTCCAGAAGCAGGACGCTCAACTCGCCGGAAATCCAAAGCAACACAAAAGGCCCCGCACCTATGCGGGGCTTTTTTGTGGGCGAGCAACCCCTCTCCAGTTCGTCATTCCGGAGGCCGTGTCGGCTTCATGGCGCGGCAACCCGACTGCGTTGGCACGATTGCCAACGTGAACGCCAAAGGCGACCCGCAGGGCGAGCTCCAAGGGTGGCGCGAGTCAATCCAGCTTTCGATCGCCCGGTGCACTACGGTCGCCACGCACCTCGCGCCGCTATGCTCCCGCGATGATCGCGGCCCTGAAAACTTTCGCTTGCGTGGTGTTCACGCCCGTACACCTGAAGCGCACACTGCTGATCGCGTTCGCGGTTGGCACCTGGCTGAATCTGTTCAACCACGGCGACGAGTTGTTGCATGGCGTGATGAATGCACATCTGGCAATCAAGCTGGTGCTGAACTACCTGACGCCATTCGTTGTGTCCAATTTCGGCCTGCTGGCACATCAGCGGTATTGACCGCACGCGAGCGCGAGGATCCCGTCTCGGGCGCGTCACCGGACAGCAGGGGCGGTGCGGGCGCCCTTTGCCGGACGTCCAAAAACAACCCCCGGGATCGCTCCCGGGGGCAAGATGCGTGAAATGGCTGCAGCCGACTGCCGTCGGCCCGGTTATTGCCGCTCGTTGTCGGATGAGGCGTGCGATTTCCGGTTCTGATGGCGGTGACCGCCGTCGGTCCCGGAACGAGGCTGGGTCTGCGCGGCCATGTGGCCGTTGGCCGAACCCTGGGCGTTGCCGCTGGCATTGATGCCGTTCACGGCATTGCCGACCGAGCCCGCGGTGCGGTCGGTGGATTGGATCGCGGAGTGGGCCGCGTCGCGCACGGTGCCGCCGACACCACGCCCGGCTTCACCGGCCTTGCCGGCGGCGTCCGCGGTATTCAGGCCGCCGCCTGCCATTGAACTCATGCCGGCAGTGCCGTTGCCGTTTGCCGAACCGCCGGTAGCGCTACCGCTGCCGCTGGCCGAGCCTTCGGCGTTGCCGCTGGCATTGATGCCGTTCACGGCATTGCCGACCGAGCCCGCGGTACGGTCGGTGGACTGGATCGCGGAGTGGGCCGCGTCGCGCACGGTGCCGCCGACACCACGCCCGGCTTCACCGGCCTTGCCCGCGGCCGCCGCGGTGTCCAGCCCGGCATCGGCATGGACCGATCCACTGGCCTGCGCGTTGCCGGTGGGGGTGGTCGCGGAAACCCCGGCTTGCTGGCCGGCGGTCGCGCGCGCGCTGGCCGATTGATCCGCCGCGTGGCTGGCCTGGCGCTTGGCGTGACGGGTGGTTTGATCGCCCATGCGCTGCAGCCGATCGGTGGTCTGCATGGTGTTGTGCATGGTGTCCTGCATCAGTTGACCGGTGTTGGCGCCGATGGCGCCGTGCAGCTGGCCGGCGCCGCCGAGGCTGACCTGGGCGAACACGGGCAGCGCCAGCAGGCACGACGCGGCGATGGATATCGAGAGCATTGTCTTGCGCATAGCGAGGGTTCTCCGTTTGAACGACGTGCGCCGAGGGCACGATGCCTGCGACCGTAGGCGGGGTCGTCCGGCTGGTTGCTGAATTTCCACCGGATCCGTTCAGTGCGCGGCCGGGTAGCTGAACCGTGCCCGCGTTCGGCACCACGCCGAATCGGCGGTAACTTCGGCGGTTTCGGCCACGCGTACTCGGTGGACGTGCCGATCGCGCGCCCGCTTGGCGAGGCGTATCAGGGCAGGGGCAGCGATCTGGAGGCGGCCGTACGACCGCTGCAACAGCAATCGGGGCAATGTCGGCATGAACCTTCTCCTTTCGGGAGAGGGTGGCGCTTTGGCGCCGGGTGAGGTCTCACGTCCCGCGTGTGAATCGTTCTCGCGAACTCACGGGGGTACGCCTGCGCGCCCTCACCCCCGCCCCTCTCCCGCCGGGAAAGGGGTTTGCTTTGCGGTGCTCTGCTGTTGGGTTGTGCCAACGGGCAAAGGCGCCGTGGTTCCTCGCGCCATCGCGGCGGCCTTCGGCCACAGCTTGTCGAGCTTGTTCTTGAGCCGGAGGTCGACGATGTTGCGCATGCCCTCGTCGAGTTGCTGCTGCTG
>JAGWZT010000432.1 GCA_018971925.1 Lysobacteraceae bacterium
AATGAGCGGACACTTCTTCTTCCGCGAACGCTGGTACGGCTTCGACGACGGCGTGTACGCCGCCGCGCGCCTGCTGGAAATCCTCGCCGACGATCCGGAAGGCCGCACGCCCGAAGAAATCTTCGCGACACTGCCGAAAGGCGTCTCGACGCCCGAGCTCCATATCCCGATGCAGGAAGGCCTGAACCATCCCTTCATCGCGCGGTTCCGCGAACGCTCGCAATTCGACGGCGCACGCATCACCACCATCGACGGCCTGCGCGCGGATTGGTCCGACGGCTGGGGTCTGGTGCGCGCCTCCAACACCACGCCGGTGCTGGTACTGCGCTTCGATGCCGACAACGCAGCCGCGCTGACGCGCATCCAGGACGCCTTCCGCGCGCAAATACTGGCGTGCGACGACACGCTGCAGTTGCCGTTCTGAACTTTCGACCGCGGCCGCTGCGCCCGTAGCCCTTCAGCGCGCGACGACCCTGACACCCTAGACCGCGAATGCCAGCAGGGAGGGATCGCCAGCGCGAAGCAATAGCGCGCACGACTGCGGCGGGCAAGCGGCCATAGGTTGTTCGAAAGCCAGTGCCGCGCCGTACAGCCGAGTGAGGCGCTGCAGCCGGTCGGTGTCCGCATGGCCTAGCGCCTGGCGGTCGGGATGCAACTGCGTACCCCGCCCGCGCTGGGTCTGCTTGGAAGCATCAGGGTCGCTGATGCCAGGCGCCAGGCCCAGTTCCTCGCACAGCGCCAGAAAACCGGTACCTCCCGCCATGCCGAGCAGCATCCAGCAACGAGCGCGTCCCACACACCGCGTCGTGCGGCATGCCCACGGTCGATCAGCGTGCGCCGCGTCCGAACAACACCACTTCAACCGTCTGGATCAGGATGGCGAGATCGAACGCGAAATTGTGATTCTTCACATAGAACAGGTCGAATTTCAGCTTCTCCACGGCGTCCTCGAACGAGGAGCCGTACGGATAGCGCAATTGCGCCCACCCGGTCAGGCCTGGTTTCACGCAGTGCCGCAACGAGTAGTAGCGGATGCGAGTATTGAAGTCGTCCACGAATTGCGGCCGTTCCGGACGCGGCCCGATGACGCTCATGTCACCGCACAACACGTTCCACAGCTGCGGCAACTCGTCCAGCCGGGTCTTGCGGATGAAGCGGCCGACGTGGGTGACGCGGTCGTCGTTCTTGGTTGCCCAGCGCGCCACGCCATCGAGTTCGGCATCGGTGCGCATGCTGCGGAACTTGACCACCTGGAACGGCTTGCCGTTTTCGCCAACCCGTTCCTGCCGATATAGGATCGGTGCGCCGCGGCCGGACTCCAGCCTGATCGCCAACGTCGTCAACAACATGAACGGCCACGCCACCAGCCCCACCAGCGAGGCCATCGCGACGTCGAAGGCGCGCTTGACGGTGCGCCGCACCGGGGAAATGTTGAAGCCGTCGGAGAACACCAGCCACGAGGGATTGGTGAGGTCCATCTTGATCTTGCCGGCCTCGCGCTCGAAGAACTCCGCCAGTTCGGTCACCGCCACCCCGCGCTGCTTGCATTCCAGCAGCGCATCCACCGGCAGGGTGCCGCGGCGGTCATCGGGACCCACCACGATCTCGTCCGCACCGAGCCGGGCGGCCCATCGGCACAACGCTTCGTCGGGGCGCAACAGCGACGACTGCGGCACGGTCACCGGATCCACCCCGATCGGCACGTAGCCGAGGATCTTGAAACCGCGCTGGTCGGTCTTGCGGCGCATCTTGCTGAACACCTCGGCGGCACGCTCGCCGGCACCCAGCATCACCACCCGTCGCTTGAACAGGTCGGCGTCCACGAAACCAAGAAACAGCACGCGCCACAGCGCCAGTACGAGATAACCGAGTACCAGCGTGATGCCCAGCACGCCGCGACCGATGTAGGCGGCGGGGATCGCGTAATAAAGCACGGTCAGCGTGACGCCGCCCAACACGAAGGCCACGCCCTGGCGGCTGACGCGACCCAGCCAGTCGGCGCGCAGATGCACCTGGTACAAGCCCAAGGCCGTCATCGCCAGAATCAGTACCACCGCGACCAGCGGCGCGCGCCAATGCAGGGCGCTTCCGAACGCCGCCCGGGTACCCAAGTCACCCCAATAGCGCAGTATCACCGCGGCGTAGACACAACCCACCAACAGGGCGAACTCAACCAACACAAGCAGCAGCTGCCACCTGAGCGCGCGTTG
>JAGWZT010000433.1 GCA_018971925.1 Lysobacteraceae bacterium
GTCCCTGCTCGCCGTTTCGTTGCGGTGTTGCGCTGGTGTGCAGGTCTGCCAGTCATCAGCTCTACCTCGGCCATCCATGGCCTGACTTTTCACGAGAGCTTTGCTCGCGTCATTGCTCGCTGTTTCGTTGTGGCGTTGCGCGGCGTGCCGCTTCAAGGGTGCTTTCGCGGCGACACCTGAAGCATCGCGCGCCCTGCGCGTGCGAGTTCGTCGAACGTCGCGATGAAACTGACTTGCGACTGAACCCGATGCGCGCCTAGGGCATTCGAACGCGTGCTTTTGAGTCTGGTAAGCAAAACGCGGTCGAATGAAATCTTTTGGATTCAATGACCTTGCGTTCACAGCTCATATAGCACCTGAAACTTGGTCAGAAATTCGCCTTTCCCATTGATCTACAAGCGAAAATTCCTTGACAGTCTCACCTCCTGCGACTAAGGTGGGCACCCGTGTAGTTTTGTGGGAAAACGTGGGAAACAAGTCGTATGTTCCAGGGCGAAACCGCTATCAGCGTTGACGACAAGGGCCGGTTGGCGATTCCCACAGCCTACCGCGAGCCGATCGCGCACGTGTGCAACGGTCGCCTTGTGATCACTTACAACCCGTTCGAGCAGGGCTGCCTGTGGGTGTTTCCGCAGCCCGATTGGGAACGGGTACGCGACCAGGTGAATGGGCTGCCGAACGTCAAGCGCGTGCATCGCGACCTGCAGTTGAAGCTGGTCGGTGCGGCAGCGCTGGTGGAACTGGACGGTGCGGCGCGGGTGTTGTTGCCGGCCAGCCAGCGCACCGCTTCCGGCATCGAGAAAAAGGCGGTGCTGCTGGGCATGGGCAACAAGTTCGAATTGTGGAGTGAGCAGGCTCACCTCGCGAAGATCCATCAGACGATCGGCGAGGAGGAAGTCAGCGAGGAAATGGCGGGACTGAGGTTGTGACAGGCGCATTCGGCGAACGGCGGTCGTCGCCGGGCCGGATGCTGCGGATGGGATGCGGGCGGCGCGCGCGGCGCCGTGTTCACGGTTGCAGGTCGATGGACGGGACGCGGGCGATGACGGACAGCCACGGGCTGGAGCATATCCCGGTGATGCGGGACGCCGTGCTGGCGGGGCTCGCGCCGCAACCGGCCGGCCGCTACCTCGACGGTACTTTCGGCCGCGGTGGCCACGCGCGCGCGGTTCTCGAACGTCTCGGGCCCCGCGGCTGCCTGCTGGTGATGGACCGCGACCCCGAAGCCATCGCGCATGCACGGCGCGAGCTCGGCAGCGATCCGCGCGTCGCGATCCGCCACGCGAATTTTTCCGGGATGGATGAATGGGATCAGGCGCGTGCGGGACTGGATGGTGTACTGCTGGATCTCGGGGTGTCCTCGCCGCAGCTCGATGATTCGGCGCGCGGGTTTTCATTCCAGTCGGACGCGCCGCTGGACATGCGCATGGACCCGACCACGGGCGAAAGCGTCGCGGATTTCCTTGCGCGTGCGGACGAACGCGAGATCGCGGATGTCCTGTTTCGTTATGGCGAGGAGCGCATGAGCCGCCGCATCGCGCGCGCGATCGTCGAGCGCCGCGCGGAAGCGCCGCTCCTCACCACGCGCGAACTGGCCGGGCTGGTCGAACGCACGCTCGGCCAGCGCGAGCGCAACAAGCATCCCGCCACGCGCACCTTCCAGGCCTTGCGGTTGCGGGTGAACGACGAGTTGGGTTCGCTGGAACGCGCGCTGCCGGCTGCCGTCGAAGTGCTGAAACCGGGCGGCCGACTGGCCGTGATCAGCTTCCATTCGCTCGAAGACCGCATCGTCAAGCAATTCATCCGCGGTCCGCAGCCGGTGCCCGCGCGCCGTGGCTTGCCACAACCGGAGAAGGCGCCGGTGCCGCTGCACGCCATCGGCCGGGCGCAGAAGGCAGATGCCGGCGAAGTTGCGCGCAACCCGCGTGCGCGGTCGGCGGTGCTGCGGGTCGCCGAGAAAGCTGCACCGGGAGGCGCGCCATGAAAGTGATCGGCGTGCTCGCGGTGGGCGTGTTGTTGCTGGCGGTGATCGCCAGTGGCATCGCCGTGGTGTGGGCACGCCACCAGGATCGCGTCGCGTTCGTCGACCTGTCGAAACTGCAGAATCAGCGCGACGCACTGAACGTCGAGTTCGGCCGCCTGGAACTCGAGCAGGCGACCTGGGCCAGCCCGTCGCGCATCGAATCGATCGCGCGCGG
>JAGWZT010000434.1 GCA_018971925.1 Lysobacteraceae bacterium
CCTTTCAACCCGATCGTGGTGTCGCCGGTATAAAGGCCACGCCCCACGCCATACTGCGCAAACAGGTCATTCAACTTCGCCAGCAACATGTGGCCCGCGATGCGTTCGCCATCCAGGGTTTGCGCCACGCCACCTGAAAAACCGAGCTTCACGCGCAACGGCTCGGCCGGCCATCCGCTGCGCGGCCTGCACCAGCCGCGCGCACCTTCCCCGGGCTCCTCCCAGCGATCGATCTCGCCACCCGACAAGGTGACGCCGAGCAGGTTCTCGTTGATCGTGTAGGCCTGTTGCCTGGCGCGGACATCGAAGCCCCGTTGTTTCAGGTATTCCTGCTCGTATGCGCGGACCGCCGTGTGTTCCTTCTGGATTTCACGAATCGGCGCGACGATCTCGAAATCACCCAGCGCCTTCACCGTCAGGTCGAAGCGCACCTGGTCGTTGCCCATCCCGGTGCAGCCGTGCGCGACGGAGTGCGTGCCGAGTTCGTCGGCGCGCTCGATGGCGGCCTCGACAATCAAATATCTGTCGGACACCAGCAGCGGATACTGGCCCTGGTAGCCCTCGCCCGCCCACACGAACGGCTTGACGAAGTGCTTCCACAGCGCCGGCCCGCCATCGATGGTGACGTGCGAAGCGGCGCCCAGTTCCTTCGCGCGCGCTTCGATATAGGCGCGCTCTTCCGGCCCGACGCCTCCGGTGTCGGCGAAAACGGTGTGCACCGACCAGCCGCGTTCCATGAGATACGGCACGCAGAAGCTGGTGTCGAGGCCACCGGAAAAGGCGAGAACGATATCCTTGCTCATGATGTGGATACCCTGCAAAGGTCAGTTGTTTTCGACGACGATGCGCGGTTCGCAGCGCACCGGGAAGTTGACGGACGCGGCAATGAAGCACGCATGGTGCGCATCCTCGTGCGCGGCTTCGGCCCTCGCGGAATCGCTGGCAGCGGTGATCGTCACCAGCGGCCGCAGCACTACTTCGGTGAAGTGTCCGCCGTTGCCTTCGGTGACCATCGCGCCTTCGGCTGCATCGGTGTATGCCGTCACCACCACGCCCGCCAGCGTGGCCACGTGCAGGTAAGCCAGCATGTGGCAGGTCGAAAGCGCCGCCACCAGCATCTCCTCGGGATTGTGCCGTGTGGCATCGCCGCGAAACGCCGGGTCGGACGAGCCCGCGATCCCGGGCTTGCCCTCGATGCGGATCATGTGTTCGCGGCCGTAATTGCGGTAACCGTCGGTGCCGGTGCCGTGATTGCCGGTCCATTCCACCGCGACGCGGTAGTGGTGCTGATGCCCTGTCATGCCTGGTTCTCCGGTTGTTGCGCCACCAACGTCGCCATCACCGCCTTCTGCACGTGCAAACGGTTTTCGGCTTCGTCGATCGCGATGCAGCACGGCGCATCCATCACGGCATCGGTGGCCTTGACATTGCGGCGCAGTGGCAGGCAATGGCTGAACACCGCGTGGTTGGTGAGCGCCATCTTGGCCTCATCGACGATGAAATGCCTGTGCGCGTCTCGGATGGGCTTCTCTTCTTCCCAACGGCCGAAATACGGCAGCGCACCCCAGCTTTTCGCATACACCGCGTCGGCACCGCGGTATGCATCCTCGATGTCGTGCGTCACCCGCAGAGACCCGCCGCTCTCGCGCGCGTTCTGCCCGCCGAAGGCCATGTAACGCTCGTCCAGCACGTAATCGGGCGTGGGACACAGCAGCGTCACCTCCATGCCCATCTTCGTCGCAATCAACAGTGCGGAATTGGCGACCGCGGTATTGAGCGGCTTGGGATGGTACGTCCAGGTCAGCACGTATTTCCTGCCACGCAGTTCGCCCAGGTGTTCGCGCAGCGCCAGCGCGTGCGCGAGTTCCTGGCAAGGATGCGTGATGGTTTCCATGTTGATCACCGGCACCGTGGCGTACTTCGCGAACGCCTCGATCACGCGATCCTCCCGGTCGACGGACCAGTCCTTGAACTTCGGGAATGCGCGGACGCAAATCAAATCCACGTAACGCGACAGCACCCGAGCAACCTCGGCGACGTGCTCCTCGGCTTCGCCGTCCATGACCGCGCCGACATTGAACTCGATCGGCCACGCGTCCTTGCCGGGCGACAACACCACCGCGTGGCCACCCAACTGAAACGCGCCGAGTTCGAAGCTGGTGCGCGTGCGCATCGACGGATTGAAGAACA
>JAGWZT010000435.1 GCA_018971925.1 Lysobacteraceae bacterium
GAAACTGTCGGCTCCGTGGTGGATGAAGAAATCGACGGCGTACCACGGATTGAGCGCCCACAGGATCGCGGGGTACCGGAAGATGTTGTACAGGCCGATCAGGCCAAGGCAGACGAACCACACGCACGTCACCGGCCCGAACACGCCGCCGACCTTGCCGGTGCCGTGCTTCTGGAACCAGAACAACGCGAGCAACACCAGCACCGTGAGCGGAACCACCCAGTGCGCCAGTTGCGGTGCCGCGACCTCCAGGCCCTCCACCGCCGACAGCACCGAAATCGACGGCGTGATCACGCCGTCGCCGAAGAACAGTGCCGCGCCCAGCACCGCCGCCAGCGCGACCAGGCGGCGCGTGCGCGGATGGTCGCGGGTGGCGCGCTGGGCCAGCGCCATCATCGCCATGATGCCGCCTTCGCCCTTGTTGTCCGCGCGCATGATGAAGGTGACGTATTTCAACGCCACCACGATCAGCAACGTCCACAACACCAGCGACAGCACGCCCAGCACGTTGAACGGGGTCACCGGCATGCCGTGCTGGTCGCTGAAGGCTTCGCTGAAGGTGTACAGCGGGCTGGTACCGAGATCGCCGAACACCACGCCGATGGCACCGATCACCATCAGGTGCATCGCCTTCCTGGCGGGATCGGCTTCCATCGCTTTCGCTTCGCTCTTTTCGGTCATCGTCCCAATGCCGCGCGCAATGCCTTGCGGATGATCGTTTCGGCGTCGTCGCCATCCGCGGCCACCGCCGCGGCGAGCCGCGCGGCTTCGGCCTGCTTGTAACCGAGCTGCTGCAGGGCCGCTTCGGCCTCGCTGCGCGGATCGCGCGCAACCGGCGTGGCGCCTGCCGGCACCGCGGCAACCACATTGCCGACGCGATCGCGCAACTCCACCACGATGCGTTCGGCGGTCTTCTTGCCGATGCCGGGAATGCGCGTCAGCGCGGCGACGTCACCGCCCTGCACCAGCCGCGCGAATTCGGAAGTCGAGACGCCGGAGAGTACCGCCAGCGCGATCCGCGCGCCGATACCGGAAACCTTCTGCAGGTCGCGGAACAAGCTGCGCTCGTCGTCACGCAGGAAACCGTACAGCGCGACGGTGTCTTCCTTGTGCGCGTAGTGCGTCAGCAGGATCACTTCCTTGCCCGCATCCGGCAGGTCGTAAAGCGTGGACATCGGCACTTCCAGCTCGTAGCCGACCCCGCCGACTTCCACCAGTACCCACGGCGGGCGCTTGGCGACAAGGATTCCGCGCAGCCTCCCGATCATGCGTGCAACCTCCGCAAGCCGTCATCGCGCGGCGAGAACGAGGAGTGAGCCGGAGCGCCAACCGGAGTTTGCAAGAAGCAAATGAGGATCGGCGCGGCGGCGATGGACAAAGTTATCGCAAGCGAGGGCGGTTTCCGGCCGATCATCGCCGACGGCTCCAGGCGGCTATGGCAATGCCGGTGCGCGCCTCGCTCGCGCGCAGGTGCGCGTGGGTGATCGCGATCGCCAACGCGTCGGCCGCGTCGGCCTGCAGTGGTTCGCGCACGTTCAACAGGATCCCGACCATGTGCTGCACCTGTTCCTTGCCGGCGTGGCCCTTGCCCACCACGGCCTGCTTGATCGCATTCGGCGCGTATTCGCTGACCGGCAATCCGCGTCCGACCGCCGCGCAAATCGCGGCACCGCGCGCCTGTCCGAGCTTCAATGCCGAATCTGCGTTCCTGGCCATGAACACGCGCTCGATCGCGGCCTCGCTGGGAGCCTGCGCTTCGATGATTTCCGAAAGTTCGTCGTAGATGCGTTTCAGGCGCAACGGAAACGTCTCCTCGCCCGCAACCTGCAGCGTCGCCCGGAATATGCAACGCAGCTTCCCCGTGGCGTCGGATTCGATGATACCGACCCCGGTGCGCTGGCTGCCGGGATCGATGCCGAGGATGCGCAACGGCCGCGCGGAATCCACGGTCAACCCGCCGGAAGATCCGCGTTGGAGTGCACGTTCTGGACGTCATCGAGCTCGTCCAGCCGCGCGAGCAGTCCCTGCACCGCTTGTACCTGGTCAGCCGGCACGGGCACGTCGAGTTCCGCGCGCATCGTGACTTCGGCGTGGTCGGGATTCAGCCCGGCCTTCTCCATCGCTTCGCGCACCGACTCGAATGCCTCCGGCGTGGTGATCACGTCGATCTGGCCATCCTCCGGCCACAC
>JAGWZT010000026.1 GCA_018971925.1 Lysobacteraceae bacterium
GCGGCGAAAAGTTCGAGCGCCTGCAGAAGCTGTCCGATTCCGATCCCGACGTCTGTCCGCACTGCGGCAGGCACGATACCGTGCACAAACAGGTGACCGCGCCTGCGTTCCGCCTGGCCGGCAGCGGCTGGTATGAAACCGATTTCAAGTCCGACAAGGAAAAGAAGCACAACCTCGCCGGCGAAGCGGCCAAGCCGAAGGATGCGTCAACGGACAAACCGGCGGAATCGGCCAAACCCGCCAAGGAAAAGGCCAGCAAGGCAGCCGGAGACTGATCGGCGCCGCGCGCCTCCCTTGCACAGGTTCCACGGATGGTATTTGGACAATCGCCGCTGAACCCCTGCGGCGGGCCGCAAGAGCCCGCCACGCCGATCCGCTAAAATCCGCCGACGCCTTTGGAAAGATAGAACGCCTTGTCCTGGTTCGAGCGCGTGCGCGGGTTTGTCGCCCGGGTCTGGCCATTCGCACGCTGGCCCATCCTGATCGGAATCGGTTTCGCGGTCGGCTTCGTGGTGCCGTACACGCTGGTGCTCGACCACCGCGTGAAAACGCGCGTCAGCGAAATCGATTTCACGCAGCCGACGCGCGTGTACGCGCGCCCGCTGTTGCTGGAAGCCGGCGTGCCGATGAACAAGGCGACGCTGGAACTGGAACTGCGGATTTCCGGCTACACCGAGGCCGCGCGTGTTGCGCAGGTGCCCGGCACGTACAGCGCGGATGGCAACACGTTCACGATCGCCTCGCGCGGCTACATGGATCCGGTCGGCGGCGAACTGCCGCGCCGGGTTCGGGTGACGCTGGGTTCCGGCCAGATCCAGTCGGTGCTCGACCTCACCGCGAACAAGCCGCTGCGCGAGACGCATCTCGATCCGGCGCGCATCGCGACGATGTACGGTTCCGAGCAGGAAGAGCGCATCATCGTGCAATTGTCCGAGCTGCCGCCGTTGCTGGTGCAGGGCGTGCAGGCGGTCGAGGATCGAGACTTCAAGCACAACCACGGGATCGACTTGTCGTCGATCGCGCGCGCGGCGCTGGCCGACCTGCGCGCGGGCCGCGTGGTGCAGGGTGGTTCCACGATCACCCAGCAGCTGGTGCGCAACCTGTTCCTCGATCGCAACCAGACATTGATCCGCAAGTTGAACGAGGCGCTGCTTTCGATCCTGCTGGACGCGCATTACACCAAGGGCCAGATCCTCGCCGCGTACTGCAATGAAGTGTTCATGGGTCAACAGGGCGGCCAGGCCGTGCACGGTTTCGCGGCGGCCAGTTGGTATTACTTCGGTCGTCCGGTGCAGACGCTGCGCCCGCAGGAAATCGCGCTGCTGGTCGGCATGGTGCGTGGCCCGAGTTATTACGACCCGCGTCGCAATCCCGAGCGCGCGCTGGCGCGCCGCAACGTGGCGCTGGATGCGTTCCACGGCACCGGTTTGTTGAATGACGCGCAGTGGAATGCCGCGAAAGCCGCGCCGCTGGACGTGACACCGAGCCCTCAACTGGTGGTCGATCGCTTCCCGGCGTTCATGGACGTGGTGCGCGGGCAGTTGAAGCAGGATTTCACCGACCAGCAGCTTCGCAGCGGCGGCCTGAAGGTTTACACCACGCTCGATCCGGCCGCGCAGACGTACGCGGAACAATCGCTGGACGAAGCGTTGAAGAGCCTCGGCAAACGCGGCAACGGCATGGAAGGCGCCGTGGTCGTGGTCGATCCTGGCAATGGCGACGTGCTGGCGATGGTGGGCGGCCGCGAATCGGACCAGCACGGCTTCAACCGCGCCTACGACGCGCGTCGCCCGGTCGGCTCCAGCCTGAAGCCGTTCTATTACCTGATGGCGCTGAGCAACCCGTCGCGCTGGAACGTGGCCTCGCTGCTCGACGATTCGCCGATCGCGATGAAACTGCCGAACGGCAAGATGTGGACACCGCAGAACGACGACCATCAGTCGCACGGCGAGGTGCCGATGGTCGAAGCGCTGGCCAAGTCCTACAACCTTGCCAGCGTGCGCCTGGGGCTGCAGCTCGGCGTCAACCGCGTCGCGGCATTCCTGCGCTCGTTCGGCCTGAAAGACGTTGAAGCCAATCCGTCGCTACTGCTGGGTGCGGTGGACATGTCGCCGTTCCAGTTGGCGCAGCTCTATGAATTCATCGCGGACGACGGCCACGCGTTGCCGCTGCTGACGCTGCGCGGCGTGCTGGACGCCAAGGGCCACGTGCTCAAGCAATATGCGGTGCAGCCCGGCAAGGGCCAGTACCAGCAGGCGGTGGGGCTGGTGCGCTGGATGATGCAGCAGGTGACGCAGTATGGCACCGCCGCCGCGATCGGCGATTCATCGCTCGCGTCGTTGCACGTCGCCGGCAAGACCGGCACCTCCGATCACCAGCGCGACTCATGGTTCTCGGGGTTCACCGGCGATCGTCTCGCGGTCGCGTGGATGGGCCGTGACGACAACCAGCCCACGCACCTGTGGGGCGCGACCGGTGCGCTGCGGGTGTGGATGAAGCTGTTCGAAAAATTGCCGAGCGCGCCACTGACCACGTCACTTGACGACGGCATCCAGTACGCCTGGATCGATCCGGCGACCGGACAGGGCAGCCTGCCGCAGTGCGATGGCGCCAGGCAATATCCCTTCATCGACGGCTACGCGCCGCAGGTCCAGAACCACTGCTATCTGCAGCGCCTCGAAAACTTTTTCGGCGGCGGCAACGACGCTGCGGCGCATCCGCAGCCGTAATGATCCTTATGGAGCAACGCATGACTCGCAACGTGACTTGGGCCGCGCTGGGCGCGGTGGCCGTGTTTCTGGCCAGCTGTTCGCACCCGCCGCAGCCAGCGCCGGTGACCAGCCGGTTGTCGCCGACCACGATGGTCGAGGCGATCCGCGCGGCGCGTGCGGGCGACAAATCGGTGGTGCAGGTCACGCCGCTGCGCGATCCATCGGTGGACGGCTATCTGGATGGCGCTCGTGCCGACGAGGGTGCAGGCAAGTACCAGGAGGCGCTCGGCAAGATCAACGCCGCGTTGAAGCTGTCGCCCGAGGCGCCCGACATCCTGCAGTTCCGTGCCGAAATCGAAATCCTGCTGAAGGATGATGTCGCCGCCGAGGCCGATGCGAGGCATTCGTACGACCTGGGCGCGAAGGTCGGCGGCTTGTGCGCGAGCAATTGGGAGACGGTGCTGGAGATCGCCGAGTCGAGGAACGACCAGGCCGGCGTCCAGTCCGCACGCACCGCGCGCGACACGTGCCACAAGGCGGGGCCGATCAGGATGTGACGCGAGCTTGTCTTCCCCTTTCCGTTGGAAGGGGTATTTATTGCGGGAACACGCACAGCACCACCAGCAGTGCAATCCCGAATGCCGCCATAAGCATCGTGAAGGTGAATGCGAGCCACGGTGTGTGGTACGCCACCTTCAGCGGATTGACGCGATACCACGCCCGGCCGTAGGCGAGAAAACGGAAGCCCGCGGCGAGCAGGATCAGCACGCCCAGCGCCACAAGCACCACGCCGCCGAGCGTGGACAATGAATTCGGCAAGAGCTGGCGGGTGTCCTCGACGTGCCAGGGCGGATGGCGCATCAACAGCCCGAAGCGGTCCACCGCGATCCCGAAGATCATCAACGACAGCGCCGTGCGCGTCCACACCGCCAGCGTGCGTTCGGTGTTCATGTACGAGCGTTGCAGCGACAGCTCGACCAGTCGGCGCGCAACCTGTACCTGAAGGCTGTGGGAGTCGTCGGGCATCTGCAGTTTCCTCGTGTGCTACTGCGTGAACACGAACAACAACGCCAGCACGACCACGCCGAGCACCGCCACCATCACGGCGAACGGAAAGGCCAGCCATGGGCCGAACGACGCGTCGCGCCCGTGCGTGCGCAGCCAGGTGGTTTTGTAGGCCTGGTGCCGGATGGCCGCGGTGACCACGATGAACACGCCGATGGCGACCAGGAAAATGCCTCCGGCGCTCGAAACGGGATTAGGCGCGAGGCGCGTACCGAGGTGCGCGAATGCGGGGCGCAACAGCAACAAGCCGTAGCGATCGACCACGGTGCCAAACACGATCAAGGTGAGCGCCGTGCGCGTCCACGTCGCCAAGGTGCGGTCCACGTTCATGTAGCAGACGCGCGCCTGCTGCGCCGCCATCTGCCGCAACGTTTCGAGCACCTGGGCGTCGTCATCCGCCACGCCGCTTCTCCCTCCCGTCAGGATCGGTTGAAGCCATGCCACGTGGCGTGACGCCAACAGACCCAAGGTTGACTACAGTTTGTCACTCCGGGGTGCGGGTGGCCAGCGATCGGGAAACCACGCCATCCCGAGATCGTCCTCGTACTCGCCATCCTGCCGGCATACGCGCCGCTTGAAGCGTGCTTCCTCGACGAAACCAAGACTGCGATAGAGATGCTGGGCCCGCAGGTTGCCGGCGCGCACGTTGAGTTCGATCTTGCCGACGCGCGTGTCGCGCCGCGCCCAGTCCAACAGGTCGCGCAGCATCGCGCGGCCGATGCCTCGTTCCATGTGTCCGGGGTGGACCACGATGGTCAACCGAAAGACGTGCGCGTTGGCGTGCATCGGCATCGGGTCGAGGAAGGCGTGACCGATCGGCGCGCCCTTTTCTTCCGCCACGATGTAGCGTCCAGCCGTCGCCAGTTTGGCGATTTTTGCGCGATAGGCTTCGACCGGAATCTCGCCCGGTCGGCCGACCAGCAAACCGGGAATGCGTTGCGTTTCGGCTTCGGCGGCCGCGATGGCTTCGGCGTCGTCGGATGTGGCGGTGCGGATTTGCACGCTGCGTCTCGCTTGAAACGGGCCGGGCGCGGCAAACGGCCGCCGACGCTGGCAAAATGACAGGTTCCGAATTTGACAGCTTGCATGTACGCGATCAAGGAAATCTTCTACACCTTGCAGGGCGAGGGCTTCCACGCCGGACGTCCGGCGGTGTTCTGCCGTTTTTCGGGCTGCAACCTGTGGTCGGGACGCGAGGCGGACCGCGCGGCCGCGGTCTGCAATTTCTGCGACACGGATTTCGTCGGCACCGATGGCGAAAACGGCGGCAAGTACGCGGATGCTGCGGCCGTGGCGGACCGGATCGCGGGCCTGTGGCCGCGCGATCGAAAGGAAAACCGTTTCGTGGTATTCACGGGTGGCGAGCCGTTGTTGCAACTGGATACGCCGCTGCTGGATGCGATGCATGCGCGCGGTTTCGAGTGCGCGGTCGAAACCAACGGCACGCTGGAAGCGCCGGCCGGCCTCGACTGGATCACCCTCAGCCCCAAGAGCACCGCGCCGGTGAAACTGCAACGCGCGAACGAACTGAAACTGGTCTACCCGCAACCCACCGCGATGCCGGAACGCTTCGCCGGTTTCGCCGCGGCGCACTTCTTCCTGCAACCGATGGACGGGCCGCGCGCCGTGGAAAATACCCGCGCCGTGGTCGATTACTGCAAGGCGCACCCGCACTGGCGGCTCAGCCTGCAGACCCACAAATATCTTGGCATCCCATGAGCGAAGGATTTTTCACCGTCTGGAAGGAATTCCGTTTCGACGCTGCCCATCAACTGGACGCCGGACCCGACGGCGACCCGCGCTACCGCCGCATGCACGGCCATTCGTACCAGGTGGAGGTGTGGGTGCGCGGGCCGCTCAACGAGCACGGCTGGGTCGTGGACATGAGCGATCTGGAACGCCGCATCGAAGTTGCGCGCGATGCGCTCGACCATCGCCTGCTCAACGACGTGGAAGGGCTCGGCATCCCCACCATGGAAAACATCGCGCGCTTCACGTGGGAAAAACTCGGCGGCCTTCCGCACCTGCAACGCGTGGTCGTCAAGCGCGCCCAGAACGGGGAAGGCTGCGAGTATTGCGGACCGGGCTAACGCAAACCCACCCACGCAAGACCGCAACGGCCTGTCGATGGCTGGAGCAGTAGTTGGGCGGCAGGCTCGCTCGGGTTGATTTCCATGAACCTACGTCCGCTTCGCGAACGGGGCGAAGTCCGGGGCACGAGAACTTCATGCCGGCCTGTTGCCAAATCCGTGGAGCAGGCATTCCTCGTACCCGCTGTCCATTGCGGGAGTGAAACCCCGTGGCGCGGGGCTCAGCTCGATCCGCGCCAATTGAGCTTGACGACGTGGTCGTTCTCCTGGGTCGGTTCCGACAGTGCCGCGCCGCCGTTGCCGGTCATCGTGATCAGCGAAGCACCACTGAGGTTGTCGATGCGCCCCGAGCCGCCGGCAATGCATTCATCGAAGTAGCAGGCGGCATAGTCGGTGAGGTTGGCGACCGACCCGCCGACGGTGGGCCGCTCGACGATCCACTCGGCCACGTTGCCGGTCAGCGTCGTGCCGCGCGGCGGGGTGATCTCGAAACGCGTGCCGACGCCCTCGGACTGGTTGCTGAAGTAGACCGTGGCGTGGCTGGTCGTGTCGGCGCAGATCAGGCAATACATGACATCGCCCGCCGAAACGGGCAGGTTGTTGATCTTCACCTCGCCCGCCGGAAACCACTCCCACCACGTGTAGACCTGCTCGGCCGTGATGAAGAGGATCTTCGTGATCTGGGTTTCCGTTCCTGCCTGGAGCACGTCGTTGGAGTTCCAACCGTCGATGCCGACCCACTCCGAGGCGTAATAGGCGCCGTCCGTCCTGGTGTTCGGACTTGGCACCGTCCATTGGCCGCCGACAAAGCCGTACGGTTTGCCGGCAGGCGAGAAGTCCGCCGCGCCCGACCAGTTGTTGGACGTGGCGTTGGAAACGCCGGGTGAACCCAATCGCGCGGTCACGGCTCGGCGGCCGGACCCGCGCGCCGGGCCATGCTTGATGTGCTCGCGATGCTCGAACTCGGGGGTGATCCACAACCGGGTGCGGGACATCACCCGGTCCCAGAGCTTGCGCAACTGCGGTTCCGTCTTGGCGTCGGGGCGGCGCGGGAGCCGATAGGCCGCAAGCTGCCGGGTGGTTGCCTTCATCGGGTCGAGCTTCTCCGGCAGCGGGCCCAGGGCCCGTATCCGGAAGCCTTTGCGCGTCAGGGTCTCCGGGACGATCGCCGCCGGGTCCCGCGTCTTTCTGCCGCCCCTGCTTCCACGCACGCCTGAGGTTGCCATGACTGTCCTCCATTCTGTCGTTGAGGGATGTCGGCGGCCCGGGAGTGCGTTCAACGGCCGACCGACGGCCCGGTCCGGTTCGCTTGCTTACTCCGCGTCGGGTGCCGGCGGACAGCAGCGGTACTCCTGCGATTTCTCGAGCAGCGCGATCTGCTTCTGCAGCAATTCGTTCTCCAGCTTCTTGCGCTCGACGTCGAGCTCGATGGACTTCAGCCGCGTGGCTTCGCATACGTTGCAGTCATCGAGGCAACCCTTGACCAGGATCCCCGGCGTGGGCAACGAAGATTGCCGGACGAACGAATAACGTTTCTGCGCGTCGGCGGACACGCTGCCGCTCTTGTCCAGCAGCCCTTGCTGGATCAGTTCCTGCTGCACCTGCTTGAGCGCTTGCGCACGGGTGGCGGCAGCGAGCACGGGAATCTGCAGCCGGAAAGTCGCCGCGACGGCGAGCCGGTCGTTGCCGGGGACGCTGGTCGCGGCCTCCAGGTAGGTTGCCCGGCGATTCGCGTCGGTGGAGAGCACGCCGTTCGAGAGCACGCCCACCCCTGTGCTGGGCGACAGCGGATTGGCCGCGACGCGGGTGAAGTCGTTGGCGGGGTCGGTATCCATCATCGCCCGCAGGTCGACGGATTCCAAGGTGTAGCTGATCGTCTGGGTCTTGTTGATCTGGTAGAAGAAGAACGTCACCGCGTGGCAGTCGTTGCCGTTCTGGAACTCGCGCGAGGCGGATTCGTAGTGGTCCTGCGACTCGCTCTCGGTGTGCGTGCGGCTTTCGGATTCGCCGATCGATACGCTGGATGCCTTGCGTACGCCCATCTCCGCCGCGCGTGACGAGGATTGCGCGTGCTGGCTGTGCTCACCGAGGAAGTCCGAGACGGAATTCGAATCGAAATTGCCGCTCATGCTGGCCGAGCCGCCGAGGCCGAAGATGTTCACGCCGGCGTCGGCCTTGCCGTCCACGTGCGAATGCGACTGGTTGCTGGAGTGGGCCTCGTCGCGCGAATTCACGTCGAACAGAGAATCACTCATCTGCTGCATGAAGAACGATTCTTCCGACGACTGCGAATTGCGATAGCCGAACTTGCTTTCGGTATCAAAGGTGAACTTGGAGCGACGGTCGGAAGTGAACAGCCGCACCTTCTCGCCCGGCAGCAACGTCGTGGTGTAGAGCAAATCGCCGAGCGCGAGCGGCCCGCGGCAGCGCTTCAGGTGGAAATGCAGTTTGACCTCGACCGGGATGGTCGGCAGCGCGACCGTACCGGGCTGGGACCCGGCCGTGGTCGGGTAGGTCAGCCGGTAGTAGAAATCCAGCTCGTCGCAGACGTCGTCCGGGTCGAGCTTCGGGCAGCATGGCAATGTCGGTTTCTTGGTGTCGGTCTGGGTGGCCATGACTGATCTCCTGTTGCGGTTGGAAAAATCGGTTGGTGATCTAGGTGCTTCGTCGGAAAATGCCTTTCTTGAGCAAACCGGCGACATCGCGGGCGTCCACGGGCTGGACGGCACGGCCGCCGGCGAATGAATAGGCGTGTCCGCTGACGGCGCCACGCACCACGATCGGAACCGCACCGAGATAACGAATCGGCACCTTGGCGCGCAGCGCGGCATCACCGGCCACGCGCGCGATTCCATCCCCCGCGACACGCGGCACCCTTGGCGTTTGAATCGCCTGACTAGTTCTCAGTGCTGCCCTGCCTTGACCGCAACACGACATGCTCGTTGTTCTCCGGAAAATGGGACGGCTCCACCTGCAGTGCGGGGCGTTCCGGGCCCAGACGCTCCAGCAGGCACGCCGCGCCGGAAATGGCCAGCCAGGCTGGTATCCACGCCAGCGCCGGGCCGGTGACGATGAAGGTGAAGGGAATGGCGATCCAGAGCGAAAGGCATTGAAAACAGTCCATCAGGGTTCCCAACACGCTGGTCCCGAATTTCGATCGCAGCTTCAGGATCAGATCCGCCGGGCCGTCTTCCTCCGCGAGCAGGTGAGTCACCCGCCAGGTTCCCAGCGCGGCCAGCGCAAACGCGAACCATGGGTCGATGGCGTTCACGATTCTTCCGACTCGCGTTGGCTTGGTGTTCCACTCCCCGCGCCGTCACCGTTGACCGTCTCCGTCCGCGCGCTGCGGCGGACACACCCCCGGACACAAATCCGGGCGCAGCACGGTGAACGAAAGCTCGAACTGGTTGTAATGCGTCACGCTTGGGTCCGAACATCCGTTGGTGGTGCGCTTCCATGCCCACAACCGGAACAGGTAGGCGCAGCATTCCGGGAAGTCGGAGCCATGCAGCGTGACCTTGAAATCGCCGCCGTACCAATGCGCGCGCGGTGCGCCCTGGCCCAGCGCCTGGCTGTAGCTCGGTCCGAGCTCCACGGTCGGATCGGCGGCCAATGCACCGACACCGCCGGTTGCATCCACGTACAGCGGGGCGGCGATGTAAAAGGCCTGGTTCGCGCCGTATTCCGCGCGCAGCCAGTACCCGCCGAGATGGCCGTCCTGCACCGTCGCCGGACACGTGACGCTGAAATGGATCGTCAGGGTGTCGGTGGGCTCCAGCCGCGCAATGTCGCAAGCCGAAACGCATTCCTGTCCCGGCTGTCCCTCGTTCTTCCAGATCTCGCGGATGTAGCAATCCGGCTCCACCGTGCACGCGTGGATGATGCCGCCGCAGGCGTGCGCGATCTTGCACGGTGCCGGCAACGACGGCCCCGGATGGGTCAGCGCCTGGTTGTCGATGCGCAGGTACACCTGTTCCGCGGTTTCCTCGCCGCAGGTCGGCAGGATGCGCTCGCTTGATGCAATCAGGTTGTCGGAGGTGTCCGCCGCGAAACCGTCGAATTGCAACTGGTACAGCGCGTCGGGGGTGAGTCCCGGTTGCGTCGTGTCGAAATAGAACAGCGTGGCGTAGTCGTTCCAGATCACCTGTCCGCCGAAGCGCGGAATGGCGGGATTGAGTTCCTCGTAGTGGTGACGGCTGACGATCACCAACTGCCCGTTCTTGAGGGTGGGCGTGAAGGCCACCGGCACGAACGAGGTACCGTCCCAGTAGCTGCGCGTGAAGCCACCGAACGCCGGACTCGGCAGGTCGGCCCACGGTGCGCCGTCCTTCGAGTACTGCACCTTGAAGTAGTCCACGTCCCAGCCGACACCACCCTGGATCTGCAGCGATCCGTAGAACGGATTGTCCTTCCAGGGATCGGCGTCCACTGCGCGGGTGCGCGCGTAGCCACGCAGGTCCGGCGGCCCCGCGTCGGCGCTGATCAGATCCACCGGCGTGCAGCCGACCCAAGTCAGCTTCAGGCATTCCGGGCATTCCGGGTCGCGGCAGGTCGGGATGCAGCAGGCGAGATCGTTGGCGATCAAGGTCACGTTCAACGTGGTCGGGATGTCCCAGCGCGTCTGCGCGTTGGTTTCCGTGTAGATCACGTTGATGCGGTCGCCGCAGCGCTGGATCGCGCGGAACACCACGTCCGGTGCGCAATCGGTCCAGTCCCACCACGGCCAGACATGCAGTGCCGCCAGTTCGGGCGAAGCCGGCAGCGTGGCGCGCAAGGCCTCCGCCGAAATCGCGCCGGCCGGCTGCTGCACCGCGGGCAGCGACAACGCGCCTTGCATCGCGGCGGCCAGTACCGGTCCTGGCAGGCCCGCGGCGCCGCCCAGCAATTGCTGGAACACCGTCGGATCCGGATCGGGGCCAGGTGGAATCGGCGGCAGCGGCGGCTGCACGGTAGCCAGCAGTTGCTGGATGCGTGCCAGGATGTCGGGGTCGATCGCGGGGTTCGCACGCAGCCATGGCAGCCAGCGCAGGCAGCACCAGCGGAAGCTGATGTGGAAGTTGCCGTTGATGTCGGTGACGGCACTGGTGATCAGGTCGCGCCAGTACCACCACCAGAAACGATCCACGTCGTAGGCTTCGACCACCGCGCCGGGAACCGGTTCGTCGCAGAACCACCAGCGGTGCAGCCTCGGATCGTAGTACCAGTGCCGGCAGACGATGCGGCCATTGATCGTGTAGGTCCGGCAGCAGATCAACCAGCACCAGTAGATTGCCGGGTCGACCGCGATGCGGCCGATTTTCAGGTCCGCGCTTCTGGCGGCAGCCGTCTTCGCGGTAGCGCGTTCCTTGGCATGGCCCAGTTCGACCACCTGTTTGACGGTGTCGATGCCCAGCAGTTCGCGGTCCGCCACGTTAGGCCCGGCGACGAAGACGACCGGGCAGGGCAGGCGCGCGCCCGGGAGGATCGGCGGCTCGAATTCGACCTCGAACGGCAAGCGCCGTTGCTTGGCGCCGGCAGCCTTGAGGACCGCCGAACCGAGCACGCTTCCCTCGCGCACCACTGCCACGCGCAAATCCAGGTCGGACTTGTATTGCTCGTCCGGAATCTG
>JAGWZT010000436.1 GCA_018971925.1 Lysobacteraceae bacterium
CTGGCTACCGCACGTGCGCAACAGGCGCAATACTGCTCGTCGAAGGGTAGTTGATCGTCCACCACCACGTTGGCGTAAAGCTGCACGACGCCTCGTGACCAACATGCCCTGATTCCACGCCCCAACGCAGACGGTCGAATCCGCTTTCGCCGCTACAATCCGCCGTTTCCGTTGTTGCCGGGATTACCGATGCGCTTGTCGAAGTTCCACCTCGCCACGACCCGCGAGGCGCCCGCCGATGCGGAGATCGTCAGCCACAAGTTGATGCTGCGCGCGGGCATGATCCGCAAGCTCGCGTCGGGCATCTACACCTGGTCGCCGCTGGGCCTGCGCGTGCTGCGCAAGGTCGAAGCCGTGGTGCGCGAGGAAATGAATCGCGCCGGCGCGATCGAACTGTTGATGCCGACGATCCAGCCAAAGGAACTGTGGGAAGAAACCGGCCGCTGGCAGAAGTTCGGCGGCCAGCTCTTGAAAATAAAAGATCGCAAGGAAGCCGAATACTGCTACGGCCCGACCGCCGAGGAAGTCGTCACCGATTATGCGCGCAACGAATTGCGCAGCTACAAGCAGTTGCCGCTGAACCTGTACCAGATCCAGACCAAGTTCCGGGATGAAATCCGTCCGCGCTTCGGCGTGATGCGTGCACGCGAATTCCTGATGAAGGATGCGTATTCGTTCGACCTGACTCCCGAGGGCCTGGCCGAGTCGTATCGCATCATGCACGACGCCTACGCGCGCATCTTCACGCGTCTGGGTCTGAAATTCCGCGCGGTGCAGGCCGACACCGGCGCGATCGGTGGCAGCGCCTCCCAGGAATTCCATGTGCTCGCCGACTCGGGTGAGGACGCCCTGGCGTTTTCCGATCGGTCCGATTACGCCGCCAACGTGGAACGCGCCGAGGCACTGGCGCCCGCGACGCCGCGCCCTGCACCCTCGCAACCGCTGACGCGCGTGGACACGCCCACGCAAAAAACCATCGAGGAAGTCAGCGCGTTCCTGAAGGTAACGCCCGCGCAATGCATCAAGACCCTGATCGTTCGTGGCAACGGCGGTCTCGTCGCGTTGTGCCTGCGCGGCGACCACGAAGTCAACGAAATCAAGGCCGCGAAGCTGGCGGAACTGCCCGGCGAATCGGTGCTGGCCGACGAAGCCGAGATCGCGAAGCGGATCGGTTGCGTGCCGGGATTTCTCGGCCCGATCGGCCTTCCCGACGGCATACCCGTCATCGTGGATCGCAGTGCAGCGGCGGTGGCGGATTTCGTGTGCGGCGGCAACGCCGCGGGCACGCACTACACCGGCGCCAACTGGGAACGCGACGCACGCATCACCCGCGTCGAAGACCTGCGCAAGGTGGTCGCTGGCGATCCCTCGCCAGACGGCGAGGGAACACTGGGCATCGCGCGCGGCATCGAGGTCGGCCATGTGTTCCAGCTCGGTACCAAGTATTCGGAAGCCCTGCACGCGACCGTGCTGGACGACGCTGGGCAGAACCGCGTGCTGCACATGGGCTGCTACGGCATCGGCATCACGCGCATCGTCGCGGCGGCCATCGAACAAAACCACGACGCTGCCGGCATCATCTGGCCGGAGCCGATGGCGCCATGGCGAGCCGTGGTTTGCCTGATCAACCCCAAGAACAATCCGGAAGTCAATGCGGCGGCGGAATCGTTGCATGCGGAGTTGAATGAGCGCGGCATTGAAACCTGCCTCGATGATCGCGGACTGCGACCCGGCGCGATGTTTGCCGACCTCGAACTGATCGGCATTCCGCATCGCATCGTGGTCAGCGAACGCGGACTTGCGGCGGGAACATTCGAATATCGCGGACGCCGCGACAGCGAGAGCCGGAATCTGGATCGGACAGCTTTATTGGGCCTTTTTCCAAGGCATTAACCGCAGACGGCCCCGATTTTGCAACCGGAATGAATTTGAGTGAAAATGCATTCCGTCGTCGGGGCCAATCCCGCGGATTTCTCCGGTCGACATCACTGCATTCAACCCGATCATCGGAGTCAACATGGCCATCGACGTAACCACGCTCAACAAGAAACAACTGAGGGATCTCATCCGCAAGGCGAACGGACGCATGAAAAACATCGACAAGGAAAAAATCGCCAAGGTCAAGGCCAAGATTGACGCGTTGCTCAAGGCCGA
>JAGWZT010000437.1 GCA_018971925.1 Lysobacteraceae bacterium
TCGGTGACGATCGGGTGGGTATGCGGATCCCAGGTCGCGACGGTCTGGCCGGCCTTGACCTCGGCGCTGTCCTTGACCGTGATGTTGGCGCCATAGGGCACCTTGTAACGCTCACGCTCGCGGCCATTGGCGTCGATCAGGCTGACTTCGCCCGAGCGCGACACCGCGACCAGGTGACCCTGCGCATGCTTCACGGTCTTGAGGTTGTTGAACTTCAGCGTGCCCTTGGTCTTGATGGTCACGTTGTCCACCGCGGCGGCGCGCGAAGCCGCGCCACCGATGTGGAAGGTACGCATCGTCAGCTGCGTGCCGGGTTCGCCGATCGACTGCGCGGCGATGACGCCAACCGCCTCGCCGAGGTTGACCAGGTGTCCGCGGGCAAGATCGCGGCCGTAGCACAGCGCGCACACGCCGAAATCCGCTTCGCAGGTGATCGGCGAACGCACCACGACGCTCTGCACGCCGGCCTTGTCGAGTTTTTCGACGAGCGACTCGTCTAGCAGTGTGTTGCGTTCGACGATCGGCTTGTCGTCATCGCCCGGCGCGTACACGTCCTCGACCGTGACACGCCCGAGCACGCGATCGCGCAGCGGCTCGACCACGTCGCCGCCTTCCACGATCGAAGTCATGGTCAGGCCCTCGTGGGTGCCGCAATCGTGCTCGGTCACCACCACGTCCTGGGCCACGTCCACCAGACGACGGGTCAGGTAACCCGAGTTCGCCGTCTTCAACGCGGTATCGGCCAGGCCCTTGCGCGCGCCGTGGGTGGAGATGAAGTACTGCAGCACGTCCAGGCCTTCGCGGAAGTTGGCCTTGATGGGCGTCTCGATGATCGAGCCGTCCGGCTTGGCCATCAGGCCGCGCATGCCGGCGAGCTGGCGGATCTGCGCCGCGGAACCGCGCGCGCCCGAGTCGGCCATGATGTAGATCGAGTTCATCGACTTCTGGTCGTGGACCTTGCCATCGGCACCCTTGACCTTGTCGAAACCGATGCCCTTCATCATCGCGGCCGCGATCTGCTCGTTGGTGCGCGACCAGATGTCTACCACCTTGTTGTAGCGTTCGCCCGCGGTGACGAGACCGGACTGGAACTGCTCCTGGATCTCGACCACTTCCTTCTCGGCCTCTTCCAGGATCGCCTTCTTTTCGTCCGGGATCTTCATGTCGTCGATGCCGATCGAGATACCGGAGATCGTCGCGAAGCGATAGCCCGTGTACATCAACTGGTCGGCGAACACCACGGTGTCCTTGAGGCCCAGCTCGCGGTAGCACGCGTTGATGAGTTTCGAGATCGCCTTCTTGGTCAGCTCGGTGTTCATGCGGCTGAAAGCCAGGCCTTCCGGCAGGATTTCGGCCAGCAGCGCGCGGCCCACCGTGGTGTCGGTGAGCGTGATCTTTTCCTTGCGCGAACCGTCGGCCGCAACTTCCACTTCGCGGATGCGAACCTTGACCTTGGCGTGCAGCTCGGCCGCCTTGGTGTCGTACGCGCGGCGCACTTCGGACACGTCGGCGAACGCCATGCCCTCGCCCTTGGCACCGGCCAGTTCGCGGGTCATGTAGTACAGGCCCAGCACCACGTCCTGGGTCGGCACGATGATCGGATCACCGTTCGCGGGCGACAAGATGTTGTTGGTCGACATCATCAGAGCGCGCGCTTCCAGCTGCGCTTCCAGCGACAGCGGCACGTGCACGGCCATCTGGTCGCCGTCGAAATCCGCATTGAACGCGGTGCAGACCAGCGGGTGCAACTGGATGGCCTTGCCTTCGATCAGCTTCGGTTCGAACGCCTGGATGCCGAGGCGGTGCAGCGTCGGCGCACGGTTCAGCAGCACCGGATGCTCGCGGATCACCTCTTCGAGGATGTCCCACACCACGGGCTCCTCGCGTTCGACAGACTTCTTGGCAGCCTTGATGGTCGGCGCAATGCCGCGCAGCTGCAGCTTGGAGAAGATGAAGGGCTTGAACAGTTCCAGCGCCATCTTCTTGGGCAGGCCGCACTGGTGCAGTTTGAGCGTCGGACCGACGGTGATCACCGAACGGCCGGAGTAATCGACGCGCTTGCCGAGCAGGTTCTGGCGGAACCGGCCCTGCTTGCCCTTGATCATGTCGGCCAGCGACTTCAGCGCGCGCTTGTTGGTGCCGGTGATGGCACGG
>JAGWZT010000438.1 GCA_018971925.1 Lysobacteraceae bacterium
AGATCTTTTTGCGCTCACCGGGAAGGGCTGGTGGCCGTGGCCGTGGCGGGGTTGCCGTTATCATTGAGCGGTTCAATGGTGTCCTGCAGGCGATCCATGCAACCTTCGACAACGGCCAGCTCGGCATTCGATACATCGGCCCACGATACGCTGCGCGCGTTGCAGTGGCTGGGCGACCGTCTGCACCTGCTCGACCAGCGCAGATTGCCGTTCGAGGAAGCATGGATCGATTGCCACGGCTCCCGCGAGATCGCGAGGGCGATTCGTGATCTGGTCGTGCGCGGCGCGCCGGCGATCGGCATCGCGGCGGCGTGGGGCGTGGTGCTGGCAGCGCAACGCGGCGACGATCTCGATGATGCGTTGGCAACACTGCGCGCGGCACGCCCGACCGCGGTGAATCTGATGTGGGCGCTGGACCGGATGCGGGTGTGCATCGATGCCGGGATGGATGGCGAGGCGCTGGCGCGGGAGGCACAGGCGATCCAGGCCGAGGATCTGGCCGCCAATCGCGCGATGGGTGCGATGGGTGCGGCCTTGATCCAGCCGGGCAGCGGTGTCCTCACGCATTGCAATACCGGCTCGTTGGCGACCTCCGGATTCGGTACCGCGCTGGGCGTGATCCGCGCGGGCTACGAGTCAGGCAACATTGCGCGGGTGTTTGCGGGCGAAACCCGGCCATGGCTGCAGGGCGCGCGCCTGACGATGTGGGAACTGCAGCGCGACGGCATCCCGGCTACGCTGGTCGCCGATTCCGCGGCTTCGCATCTGATGAAGTCCGGCAAGGTGCAGTGGGTGGTCGTCGGTGCCGATCGCATCGCGGCCAACGGCGATACCGCCAACAAGATCGGCACCTACCAGCTCGCGATCGCCGCGAAACACCATGGCGTGAAGTTCATGGTGGTGGCGCCTTCCACTACGGTCGACATGGCCACGCCATCCGGAGATGCCATCGAAATCGAGCTGCGCGACCCGGCGGAATTGCTGGGCTACGCGGGCCGGCGCACGGTCGCCGATGGCGCGCAGGCATGGAATCCGGTGTTCGACGTGACGCCGCACGATCTCATCGACGTGCTGGTGACCGAGCGTGCCGTGATCACGCAACCGGATGCGGCCACCGTGCGTGCCGTGTTCGGCATGCCGGACACGCACTGACATGTGGCATCTGCCGAAGCAGCTTGCCTGGTTCGGTGTCGGCGGTTTCATCGGATTTCTCGTCGACGCCGGCGTCGTGCAGTTGCTGGTCAGCAAGTTCGACGTCGACCCTTACGTCGGGCGACTGTTTTCCTTCCTGTGCGCCGCGACCGCGACGTGGCTGTTCAATCGCCACTTCACCTTCCACCGGCGTGGCGATTATGGCTTGTTCGGTGAATGGTCGCGCTACATCGTCGCGATGTCGGCTGGATTTGCGATCAATTACGTGGCCTACGCGCTGGCCGTGCACTACTCGGAATTCGTGCACGCATGGCCGTCCGTCGGTGTGGCGATCGGGTCGGTTCCGGGCTCGGCGGCCAACTTCCTGGGCGCCCGGCAGTGGGTGTTTTCCGGGTCGCGGAGACCGGGCTCGGCCGGGGATGCAAAGGCGCGCGAAAACAAGCCGTAAGTTCGCGTCGCTGCAGGAGTTTTTCGGGCTGTTTCAGGGCCGGATGTGGTACAATTTCGAGGTTGATTTCGAGGCGCGGGCGGCATTCGAAACCCGCGCCTTTTCCATTCTCAAAAATAGGGAAACAAGCGAATGGCGGAACCTGCCAGTGAAGTAATTCGCGTCAATATCGAAGACGAGATGCGCCAGAGCTACCTCGATTACGCGATGAGCGTGATCGTGGGCCGCGCGCTTCCGGACGTGCGCGATGGCCTGAAGCCGGTGCATCGCCGCGTGCTGTTCGCGATGAACGAACTGGGCAACGCCTGGAACAAGTCGTACAAGAAATCCGCGCGCGTGGTCGGTGACGTGATCGGCAAATACCATCCGCACGGCGACTCGTCGGTGTACGACGCGATCGTGCGCATGGCGCAACCGTTTTCGCTGCGCTACATGCTGGTGGACGGGCAGGGCAACTTCGGTTCGGTGGATGGCGACAGCCCGGCGGCGATGCGTTACACCGAGGTGCGCATGGCGCGCCTCACCCACGACCTGCTCGCCGACATCGA
>JAGWZT010000439.1 GCA_018971925.1 Lysobacteraceae bacterium
AGTTCACCGACCGCAGCACGCCGCCGCGCCGCACGCTTTCCGAATTCAGTCTGCCGCCGAAGGTTTATCCGGCTGGACGGCTGGATTTCGATTCCGAGGGTTTGCTGCTGCTGACCGATGACGGCGCGCTCGCCCACCGCATCACCGATCCGCGCCACAAGCAACCAAAAACTTATCTGGCCCAGGTCGAGGGAACGCCTGATGACGCGACTTTGCAACGCCTGCGTGACGGCGTGACGTTGAACGACGGCCCGACGCTCCCCGCAGAGGCACGCATGTTGCGCCGTGCGCCCGAATGGCTGTGGCCGCGCGATCCGCCGGTGCGCTTTCGAAAAACCGTGCCGGATGCGTGGATCGAGCTGACAATCCACGAAGGCCGCAACCGCCAGGTTCGCCGCATGACCGCCGCCGTGGGCTTGCCGACCCTGCGCCTGCTGCGCGTCCGCGTCGGCGATCACGCACTCGGCGATCTTGCGCCCGGCGCGCACCGCATCATCGAATCGCATGGCGCGCGCCATTCCGGAGGAACGCCGCGATGAACTTCAAGGATCATTTCTCCAGTCACGCCGGCCTGTACGCGAAGTCGCGGCCGCATTACCCCGAGGCGCTGTTCGACTGGATCGCGGCCGAAGCGCCCGCGCGAGGTTGCGCCTGGGATGCCGGCTGCGGCAATGGCCAGGCCAGCGTGGCGCTGGCGCAACGCTTCGAACGCGTGATAGCGACCGACCCGAGCGCCCAGCAACTCGGCAATGCCGTCGCGCATCCACGCATCGATTACCGCAACGAGCCGCGCAATTTTTCCGCGGAGGATGGCAGCGGGTATCACACAAGCGTCGACGCACGTTCGGCCGATGCCATCACCGTCGCACAGGCGCTGCACTGGTTCGATCTGCCCGCCTTCATCACTGAAGTACGCCGCGTCGCGAAACCGGGTGCCCTGTTCGCAGCGTGGTGTTACGCGAACTGCAGCGTCACGCCCGCAGTGGACGCGGTGATCGCGCACTTGTACGACGACGTCCTCGGCGCGTACTGGTCGCCCGAACGCCGGCTGGTGGACGAAGGTTACGCTTCACTGGACATTCCGTTCGTGCCCATCGTGCCGCCGGCGTTCGAGATGCGCGTCGAATGGACGGCCCCTCAATTGCTCGCCTACCTTGCTTCGTGGTCGGCGGCGCAGCACTATCTCAAGGCCACGGGCGAAGACGCGATCGCCGCGATCGCGGATGAATTGCTGGCAGTCTGGCACGATCCGGAACATGTGCAGCCGGTGCGCTGGACGCTTGCCATGCGCGCGGGACGCGTCGAATAAGACTACGCGGACAGACCGAAGAACGCACGCGCCGTCGCCGTCGCGTTCGCGGCCGTCACTTCCGTTTCTTCGCCGCGTTCGCGTGCCATGGTTTCGCAGATGTGCGCAAGGTACATCGGCTCGTTGCGCCGATCGGAGGGTCGCGGGCGGATGTCGCGCGGCAACAGATAGGGCGCATCGGTTTCCAGCATCAGCCGGTTCGCCGGGATTTCGCGCACCAGCTCGCGCAAGTGCACGCCGCGGCGCTCGTCGCAAATCCAGCCAGTGATGCCGATGTGGCAATCCAGATCGAGGTAATCGAACAACGCCCTGCGTTCATCGGTGAAGCAGTGCACCACCACCGCCGGCACACGGTCGCGCGCGGATTTCAGCAACGCCAGGAAGTCGTCGTGCGCGTCGCGCTGGTGCAGGAACAGCGGCATGTTCAAATCGACCGCGATCGCGAGCTGCTTCTCGAACGCCGCGCGCTGCGCCGGCCGCGGTGACAGGTCGCGAAAATAATCGAGACCGGTTTCGCCCACCGCGACCACTTCCGGTTCGCGTGCGAGCCCGCGCAAAAGCGCGTCCGTTTCGGAGCAATAGTCGCCCGCATGGTGCGGGTGTACACCCGCCGTCGCGTGCAAGACGCCGGGATGCTCGCACGCCAATTCGAGTGCGTGCTCGCTGCCTTCGCGCGAAGCGCCAGTGACGATCATCCGTTCCACGCCCGCCTTGCGCGCGCGCTCCAGCACAACGGCCAAATCGCGGCGGAAGGATTCGTGGGTGAGATTGGCACCGATGTCGATCAGTCGCATGGATATTCCGCGAGAACGTAATCCGTGAAG